>NZ_JASJFG010000325.1:0-2799 GCF_030065375.1 Microcystis sp. M49636_WE2
CCAAGTGGGAGTAAAGATTTTGTAGCTTTCTTCTTCATTGACTTTGATATAGCCTTTGTCCGCTAGTTTTTCTAATTTATCTTGTAAGTTAGCTTCTCCAATTCTATCTGTTTCAATTTCAAAGCTCAAGACAGTGGCAGCATTAACTTTGAGTAAATCAGATAAAAGAGACTTCTCCGCGGAGGTTAAATAATTGTCAGACTTAGCTGAAGTCCCAGAATCACCCTTATAAGTGTCATTGTCTTTGGACTTAGAAGGAAATATGTCAAGCATTCTGTTTTGTGTAGTTTATAAATACACTTCGACCAGTACATCTTGATCCTCAGTCATGACTCTCTGAGTTCATGACTGAGAATGACTGAGATATGTCTGAGTTTTTTGCGATAAAATAGAGATTGCGTCGATTGATGGAAGTTTATGGGGCGATCGCTTAAAGTAAAATCAGAATATATCCCTAGAGTCAAACAAGCAGTTAAACTCAATGGTTACGCAAGTCAACAGGTGCTTGCTGAGGTGTTAGGATTCGGAAGAGCGACTATTAGCCTTTTTCTTAACGGTAAACCGATTAGCAATCTTAATTTTTTTGAAATTTGTCAAAAATTAGGCCTTGATTATCGAGAAATCGCTGACTGGGATGAGTTGGAGGAAACAGCTGCTGCCATGTCTGAGGATGAGGGAGAAAACCGGGCCGCGGATTTTTCCAAGTATATTGAACGTCCTCCAGTGGAACAGCTTTGTCTGGAGACGGTGAGTCAAGCAGGTTCATTATTGCGAATTAAATCAGCCAAGGGGATGGGTAAAACCCTATTAGTCGATAGAATTTTGAGTCAAGTTGACAAAAGAGAGTATAAAACCGTCAGTTTCAGTTTTTTACAAGCAAGTAAAGGAATTCTCAGCGATTTAGACCGATTGCTCTCTTGGTTTGCTTTGATTACTTCCAAGAAATTAGGGTTAGCAGCTCTCTTTCAGGAAAAATGGCAAGAAGGATTAGGACTTTATAGCTGTACTGCCTATTTTGAAGACCATTTGCTCAAAAAGCTGGATAAACCCCTAATTTTAGTTTTAGAGGAGATAGATAGTCTCTTTGCCTATGCAAGCGTTGCCGACGATTTCCTTAGTTTATTTCGTCTTTGGCACGAGGAGGCAAAAAATAATAATACTTGGCAAAAGTTACACTTAATTATCACCTATTCCACAGAAAATTATGTTCCTGCTGGCCTGAATAAATCTCCTTTCAATGTAGGAACAGAAATCCTGTTACCTGATTTTACTCTAGAACAGGTCTTGACTCTAGCCAATAAATATCAGGCTGACTTGGGAGAAGATGAACTGCAAAAAATAATTAATCTTGTCGGGGGACATCCCTATTTAATCCAAAAAGCGATTTATGGGATTAGCCAAAAACAACTGTCTCTAGCAGATTTTTTAGAGACAGCAGCCACGGAAGCGGGGATTTATGGGGATCATTTACGAGGACATTTGCTAAACTTACAAGAACATCCAAACCTAGCAGCAGGAATGAAAAAGGTTGTAGAGTCCTCTTCTCCCGTTGATTTAGGTGCAACAATTAATTGGCAACTTCATAGTTTAGGATTAGTAACCTTTGTGCAGAATGCTGTTCAACCCCGTTATCCACTATACAGCAACTATTTTAGGTATCGCCTATCCTCCTAAAATCCAATATATTGAGTTAAACTGTTGTACATCTAAATCTAATATTCGTTTTCACCTGTTCCCCGTTCCCCCATCGAACCCAGAACTTTAAATGCGGACTAGCTTAGGGACAGATAACCTTTGATTAAATTATTCATCGAACTTAACCAATCAGACAAATTGCTAATTTTAATCCTATGGCGACCAATTTTTATTATGTTGGAGGCAGCGTTCCCCTAGATGCACCTAGTTATATCAAGCGGGAAGCAGATAATATATTTTATAACTATCTAAAAAATGGACAGTATTGCTATGTGTTAAATTCCCGTCAAATGGGAAAATCAAGTTTGTGGGTACAGACACAAAAACGACTGAAAGAGGATAATATTGATTGTGCTATCATTGATTTGAGTGGTCTAGGAAAAAACATCTCCGAAGATATTTGGTATCGAGTATTATTTGAGCAACTGGTTAAACGCTTCAATCTTTCTATTCGGGGAAAAGAGCAAACTTGGTGGGATGAACGAGCCTATAAATCAGCTATTAATCGTCTTGATCAATTTGTTGAGGAAATTCTCTTAAAGGAGGTATCCCGACCTATTGTTATCTGTTTCGATGAAATTGATAGCGTTCTGAGTTTAAATTTTTCCACAGATGATTTCTTTGCTTGGCTGCGTAGCTGTCATGAAGAACGTCCCCATAATAGGGATTACCAACGTCTAACCTTTTGTATGTTGGGGGTAGCGGCAGTTTCTAACTTTATTCGAGATAATAATCGTAGTCCTTTTAATATTGGTCAAGATATTCGATTATCTGGATTTACTATAAAGGATGCCAGAAAACTTGCCGAGGGATTGCAGGACAAAGTTATCGCACCGGAACGGGTTTTAGAGGAGGTTATAGAATGGACAGGTGGACAACCGTTTTTAACTCAAAAAATTTGTCATTTAATCTCCACATCTCGCACTGGATTTGGCAAGGAATCCCCAGCAACCCCGATTAATGTCGGCGATTTTATCCAGTCGCAAGTAATTAGTAACTGGGTATCTCAAGATAGTCCAGAACACCTAAAAACTATTCGGAATCGTTTATTAAATAAGCGTGTCACGGGTAGAAGAATGCTGAAGCTTTACCTAGAAATTTTAA
>NZ_JASJFG010000840.1:0-6164 GCF_030065375.1 Microcystis sp. M49636_WE2
GCAATTATTACAATTGCGTCGTCAATCTCTCTCTTTAAATCATCGTGTAGGGAAGGGAGAAGATACGGAATTAGTGGATCTGTTGGAAGATGATGATCTACAACTTCCCGAAGATAAAATGAATGAGATGATGATGCGTCAGGAAATTTTCGCAGTTTTAAGTGATGTTCTCACCGAACGGGAAAAAGATGTTATCTCTCTCCGTTATGGTTTAGCTACCAGTCAACCCTATACCCTAGAGGAAGTGGGGGGAATGTTCAATTTATCTCGCGAACGAGTACGTCAAATTCAAACTAAAGCGATGCGAAAATTACGTCGTCCTCAAGTCGCGCGTCGTCTGAAAGGATGGTTACATTAATAATTTTTTCTAACTCGTTCTCTCCCCTCTCCTTTTTCCTGGAGAGCTTTTTTTGTCGATATTTAGCTTAAAATTAAGATAAAGTTGATTTTCTCAGTAGATGGTCATAATACCTATGAACGTACATCTTACCCCACAACAAGAGCATCTAATCCAACAGAAAGTGAAAACGGGAAAATATCAATCTCCCGAAGATGAATACGAACGTTTTCAACCCATCGGAGATTAATCTAAAATGGGTGGTTATATCATAAATATACTAGCTATTCAGTCTCTGAATACAATAGGCAATTTTTCAGCTATTTTTTCTAGTTTTGAATAAAATCAAATTAATTCAATATGTCTAAAAATTCTTGGTTAATTCCCGATAATATTTATTTTCTCAACCATGGTTCCTATGGTGCAACCCCTAGAATAGTCTTGGATTATCAGCAACAATTGCGGGAACGAATGGAAAGGCAACCTTTAGCATTTTTGGGGAGAGAATTAGAGGGTTTATTAGATATTGCTAGGCAAAAATTAGCGGATTTAGTCAGTGTAAATAGCGATGATTTAGTCTTTGTTCCCAATGCAACCACAGCAGTGAATGCGGTGTTAAATTCCTTAACTTTTCAGGAAAATGAGGAAATTCTGATCACCGATCAAACCTATAATGCTTGTGCTAATGCAGTTAAACATATAGCTAAAAGATGGGGTTTAAAGGTAATTATCGCTAAAATTCCCTTTCCTGTGCAGTCTCCTTTAGAAATTAGTCAAGCGATTTTAGCATCAGTTTCTCCCCGGACAAAATTAGTAGTTTTAGATCATGTCACCAGTCCCACGGCCTTAATTTGGCCAATCGCAGAAATTGTGCAAGAATTAAATAATCAGGGTATTGATACTCTCATCGATGGCGCTCATGCTTTAGGTTTTTTACCCCTTAATATCGGGGCAATTAATCCCACCTATTATACTGCTAATTGTCATAAGTGGTTATGTAGTGCCAAGGGGGCTGCTTTTCTCTATGTGCGCAGGGATAAACAGGCAATAATTCGACCTTTAACTATTAGCCATGGAGCGAATTCCCCTCGACAAGATCGCTCCCGTTTTCAGTTAGAATTTGCTTGGATGGGAACCGATGATCCCACCGCTTATTTATCAGTGCCAAAAGCGATCGAGTTTTTAAATTCTCTCTCTATTGATGGTTTACTAGGTCTGATGGCGAGGAATCATAATTTGGTTTTAAAAGCCAGAAATTTACTTTGTCGTGCCTTAGAGGTCAATTATCCCTGTCCAGAATCAATGATCGGATCGATGTCTTCAATTCTAATTCCTAGTTATGCTTGGGCAGCAGAAGATTTATCTAGACAACTGTGGGAAAAATATCAGATCGAATTGCCGATAATTCCCTGGGGAGAAGCATCATTAATTGTGAGAATTTCTGCTCACTACTATAATTCGATCGAGCAGTATGAATATTTAGCTGGGGTTTTGAATTACTTGCTATTGGAGCTAAGATAAGCGGGGAGCATCGGAGCAGGGAAAAAAATCCATAACTGAGTTTTTAAAGTTGAATTGGGAGTTAATAACGGACTTGCTATGATAACCGAATAATTGGGCTAAAATGCCTCTTGGACCATAGTTTCCTTGAGCATTTCTAAACCCTTTTTCACCCGACGGGAGACGGTAACAACACTAATGCCTAATTGTTCGGCGGTTTCCCGTTGAGTAAGATCCTTCAGGAAGACAAATTCGAGAATATGACGGGTTTTGTCTTCTAATTGAGCCAGTGCTTGTTGTAAACGAATGCGATCCTCTTGACAAAGTTGAAAGCTGCGATAACCGGGATCGGGAATGAGGTCTTTTAAACAAGTATTATTATCTTCATCGTTATTAACCGTCGCATCGAGACTGAGGGGTTCACGGTTTTGGAAAGCCAGTTTTACCTCTTGCCATTCTTCGAGCGAAATATTTAAAGCGAGGGAGATTTCTGTATCATTGGGTTGACGATTGTGGATAGTTTGGAAATCCCGACGCATATTTGTCGCTTGTCTGCCTAAATCTAACCAACGACGAGGAATACGAACCGTGTAACCCTTATCGCGCAGATAGTGTTGAATTTCGCCGCGAATATAGGGAATGGCGAAAGAACTAAAAGCATGACCTTTGCTGCTGTCAAAACGCTTGATCGCCCGAATTAGTCCCATACAGCCAACCTGCACTAAATCTTCGTAGTTTTCATGGCATTGATTGACCCAATGATGAGCCTCCCTTCTGACTAATCCTAGGTTTAACCGTATAATTTGATCCCGTAACTTATTATCCCCTGTTTTTTGGTATTTTTGAAACAGGGTAAGAGTTTCTAGTTTAATATTTTCTTTATTTGGGACAGACATAGGGCGTTAACAGACTTAAAAAATTATTGACTATAAAAGCTCACTATTGCATAGCTTTGACCAATCCCAACATAGTCTGGATGAGAAGCGGCAGGCAATGACAACAATGTAACTTACTACGATCTTCATCATACAGTCTTTACACAAGGGCTTGTGTGATTTCAAGCAGTCAAGGCAGTATTTAAAGACACAAGTGAGCTAAAACGCTGTAATTAGTCAGCGCAATAAGAATTGTTAAGTACCTAAGCAAAATTAATTACACATATCTAACCACCTCTTGCCTCTTGCCCCTTGCCCCTTGCCTATCTTCACTAGGAAATTAATTTTGCACGACTACTTAACTGAGAAGGGACGGAAGCGACCAGATTATTCCTACAGCCTTTATCGTAAAGGTGAAGTATAGATTAAACCTTGCCGAAGAGCCGGATTTCAAAGGACACAAGTGAGCTAAAACGCTGTAATATCTAGAAAACTATAACTCAAACAAAGGTAAACTCCGATCATTCTTTTTCGGCAATTTCGCCAGTAAACCTAAATGTTCGTAGGCGGCTGCCGTCACCACGCGACCCCGGGCAGTACGATTAAGATAACCTATTTGTAATAAATAAGGCTCATACACCTCCTCGATCGTCTTGGCATCTTCTCCCGTGGCTGCCGCTACCGCTTCCAATCCCACGGGTCTGCCTTGAAACTGTTCGATCATCGTCTTTAATACTAATCGATCGGTCCAATCTAAACCCATAGAATCCACATTTAATTGATTTAATCCCTCAGCGGCTAACTGGGGGGTAATCATAGTTTCTCCCTTCACCTGCACATAGTCGCGCACCCGTTTTAATAAACGATTGGCAATGCGTGGAGTTCCCCGACCGCGACGGGCAATTTCGATCGCACCCGCTTCAGTCATGGGAATATTAAAAATAGTGGCACTTCGGAGAATAATTGTGGTTAATTCCTCAACTGTATAGAAACGCAGACGTTGAATCATGCCAAAACGGTCGCGCAAAGGCGAAGTTAAAGAGCCAACTTTGGTAGTAGCACCGATTAAAGTAAAGGGAGGTAAGGAAATACTGCGAATTTTTGCCGCTTGACCCTTGCCAATCGTCACATCTAGGCGATAATCCTCCATCGCTGGGTATAATAACTCCTCCGTTACCCGATTCAGTCGATGAATTTCGTCGATAAAAAGAATATCCCGGGGTTGAAGATTGATCAGGATGCCGGTAATGTCCCGGGGACGCTCTAAAGCGGGGGCGGCAGTAATGCGGCAATTTACTCCCATCTCAGCCGCTAAAATTAAAGCCATGGTGGTTTTTCCTAACCCCGGCGGTCCGTAGAAGAGCAAATGATCGATCGCTTCTTGTCTAGCTTTGGCCGCGGCGATGGTGACTTTTAGATTAGCCTTTAAGTCCTGTTGACCGATATAATCCTCTAGGGATTGCGGACGAATCTGCGCTTCTGCTTTTTCCGTTTCTTCTATAGTGGGATTGGGAGTGAGCAGATTTTCCTCGGCAGCCGGGGTGGAATTATGCGATCGTTTGATGGCCATTGTTACAATCAAGAGTCTAGGATATGTTAGCGAAGCGGATTTTGCCTTGTTTGGATGTCAATAAAGGTCGGGTAGTTAAAGGGGTTAATTTTGTCAATCTTCAGGATGCTGGCGACCCCGTGGAGTTGGCCCGCTTGTATAATCAGGCAGGGGCTGATGAGTTGGTTTTTCTTGATATTACTGCTACCCATGAAGATCGCGACACGATTATTGATGTAGTCTATCGCACGGCGGAACAGGTTTTTATTCCTCTGACAGTGGGTGGGGGCATCCAATCCTTAGAAAATATTAAAAATTTGTTAAGAGCCGGGGCCGATAAAGTCAGCATTAACTCGGCTGCCGTGCGCGAGCCGGAATTGCTCGATCGAGCCAGCGATCGCTTTGGGAAACAGTGCATTGTGGTGGCGATCGATGCTAGACGACGTAAGGATGTGCATAACCCCGGTTGGGAGGTTTATGTTCGGGGTGGACGCGAAAATACGGGTATTGATGCTTTATTATGGGCCCAAGAAGTGGAAAAACGCGGGGCAGGTGAGTTGTTAGTTACCAGTATGGATGCCGACGGCACGCAAGCGGGTTATGATCTGGAATTGACAAAAGCGATCGCTGAAAGGGTGGAGATTCCTGTGATTGCTTCGGGAGGAGCGGGTAATTGTCAGCATATTTACGAAGCATTGACGGAAGGGCGGGCAGAAGCTGCTTTATTGGCTTCTTTGCTCCATTATGGTCAATTAACCATCGCTGAGGTCAAAAATTATCTGCACAATCAACAAGTACCCGTGCGTTAGCCAGGGAAAATGAGGGCAAGATTAGCAGAACTTAATCTCGTGATTGAGTCGGTTAATGTTATTAGTTGCTGCCGATTTCTTCGGACTGAAACCCAAGAAGAGCAAGGTTTACAGCTATTACTGAAAGCTAATGGCTGACGGCTGCCAGCCGCGATCGAGCAACCGGCAAAAATCCCTGTTTTTAACTTCAGTCCGATTATCCCCAGGGAAAATTATGTATTAGAATAGAGGAAAGTTAACAAAATTTAAAATATGTTAGTTCCGATTCTCATCTTTGACCTCGGTCTTGTGGCTTGGTCATTGCATCTGATGCAGCAAGCGTTCGACAAGCAAGAGTTTTCCTTGATGCTGGCGGGAACCTTAGTGGCAGCAGCGGCAGTGGCTATGTTAGTAGTTTATTTCCTCATGGGTCACTGTTTAACCTATTTAACCCAAATTTCGGCTCCTGTCTAAATGGGGGCAATTTTTTCACCATTGTCAATGAGCGATCGCCTTTTGATTGACAAATTTTTTTCTCGTCACCCCTTGACAAAATGATTCTATTTAAGCTATATTCAAAAATGGTCTTCGCGGGGTTATAGCTCAGTTGGTAGAGCACCTCAATGGCATTGAGGGGGTCAGCGGTTCGAATCCGCTTAGCTCCATACAGTTAGGATAAGAGTTTCAGGGTTACTGGAACCAAAAAAGTAACGAGGAGATGCTAGATTGAAAGAGGATTTCTGGTTAGAAAAGTCTCTTTTTACCTCGATACTCTCTCAGGACAAAATTAATGAACCTCTTGCATAATTAATTTTTGAGGGTTCAAAAAAGGCAAAAACAAGGATTAAATTACATAAAATCTGTAAATAGACCGTTTAATTGATTATTATTCATTCTTAATTCTCCTGACTACTGACTCCTGACTCCTGACTCCTAACCCTAACAACAATTTTTGATTTTTACAAGAGGTCTAATGATAGAGCTTTTTAAGCAACTACCTCGTTGGTTGCGGCTAAGTCTAGTTTTTCCGCTCTTATTTCTCAATGGTTGGTTATTATTCCAATTATTTAGCTATCTAGAACCCTTAGTCAGTATTTTTGTCACTGCTAGTTTAC
>NZ_JASJFG010001011.1:0-1595 GCF_030065375.1 Microcystis sp. M49636_WE2
CGATGATCATTGACTCCACTTCCTACTTCTTTAACTACTCGAACAATTTGATAGCCTTTCGCAATACAATAAGCTTCCAATCTTTTTGCCTGAGTCTCTAAGTTAGATTTATTTTCTGAACTAGAAACTCGCCCATAAATAGCTACTTTATTTTCACCGCAAGAACGGTCATCTTCAAAAATAATAATTGTTCCTGTAGGAAGACGTTCTCCTTGTAACTGCCCTCGATTCCACATTCTCCAAGCAGTGTCATAACTGATCCCTTTTTTCTTAGCATAATCTGATAGTTTCATGTGAACTGCAACGTAAACTTGTACTAACCATATTAGCAGTTGTTTGCAGTCATTTGCATATATTTTTTACAAAACTTTACAATACAAAAACGATGATCGGGGAGTTCAATATATCGGAAAATGGGAGAGATAACCCAAAAAAATTATCGTTAAATCATGTTAAGTCCCGTAGAAACGATTAAAATTCTCGAAAATCATCCCGATCGCACTTTTCCAGCTGGTGAAGTTATTTTTACCGATGGCACGGAGGGCGAGTTAATGTACGGTATTCTTAGCGGAGAAGTGGAGATGTATATCAAGGGACAATTGATAGAAACTCTAGAAAAAGGGGATGTATTCGGAGCAGGAGCGCTCCTGCATGGGGATAAACTGCGAGAATCCACAGCTATTGCCAAAACTGATTGTAAATTAGCCTATCTCAATCAACCGCAGTTTTTATTTGCCGTGCAGGAAACCCCCATGTTTGCGATCGAAGTGTTAAGAAGTTATTCCGATCGCTTTCGCAAGTTAAAAAAAATCTTCACCAGTGAAGCATAGAGGAGCAAAGGAAAGCCATCCCCTGAAAACTATTGACCGAAAGTCTCACCGATAGTTAAACGGGAACCATTGACTAAATCCCCACCAGAACGCGGTGGTTTTCCCGATAATTGCACTTCTTTTAATAATAATAAACCCGCTCCCGTCTGCACTACCGGCCCGAAATTTTTCCAGAGCGCCACGATCGATCCCACTTCTCCGCTTAGATGAGAAAGGTCTTTTGTCTGTAATTCTGGAGGAAGTTGACCGAGATCGTCTAGGGGAATAGTGGCCATCACTTTTAGGGGTTGTCCCCGGAAAGTGGTCAGCGCATTAGGATAAAAACCCCGGACTCGATCGTGAATTGTCCGGCCCGAATCTTGCCAGTGGATTAGATAGTCGGATTTCTCAATTAAAGGAGCATAGGTGGCATCGTCGTTATTTTGAGGAATTGGGGTAATTTCCCCTTGATCGAGCTTAGAGAGGGTTTCTAGGAGCAAATCCGCCCCCATTTGGCCTAGGGTTGCTCCCACCTGTTCGGCATTGTCAAAAAGAGCGATCGGGCTGTAGGCTTTCAGTAACATCGGTCCGGTGTCCATGCCCGCATCCATTAACATGGTGGTAATGCCGGTTTCTTTTTCTCCCCTAGCGATGCACCACTGCACGGGGGCTGCTCCCCGATATTTCGGTAAAATTGAGCCATGAACGTTAATACAGCCTAATCTCGGCATCTCTAGAATTTCTGGGGAGAGAATTTGTCCGTAGGCAACCACCACAAAGGCATCC
>NZ_JASJFG010001058.1:0-8009 GCF_030065375.1 Microcystis sp. M49636_WE2
CGATCGAGCTTGTTTAATCTCTGTTTCCGAAAAAGTTAGCCAAAGGGATTTCGGGTTAATTTGTTGCAAAATATCGAGGTTGACTTTCATGGTATCTCCTAACAGATTAGATTTGAGTTAAGTAGGACTGACAAAAATATTTTAGATAAGCATCGATCTCTTGTTTTTGCCGAGATTCTAATTGAATCTCATTTAACAAAATAGGGCAATCTTTGCCTTCCCTTGCACAGAGTAGCTGATAAATTTTTTTACATAATTGGGTTATTTCTCGACTAATAGTAGATGAATGAACTCCCAATCGATTAGCGATCTGTGCTTGCGTCATCTTTTGATGATAGTAACAATATGCAATCTGTTTAACTTCATCCTCAAGAGTGATTAATAACTTATTAATATCTTCCTGGATTTCTTGCTGTTGGAGTAAATCTTTACTTGGCTTCTGACCGGGGAGATTTTCCCAAAAGTAATTGCTATTATCGTCATAATTATTAAGCTCAAATCTAGAGTAAGAAGGATCGATATGATTACGCATTATCTCCCCTATTTGATTGAGTTTTGCTTGCACTTCCTCAACGGTGAGAATAACTTGCGGTTGTAACTGCTGCAAGCGATCGATTACTTGTTGCCAATCCTCCTCTTGCCACTTATCCAATGATCTAAGAGAAGCTTTTTTTACCTCTCGAAAACAGTTAAATATTAGCAGATGATTCTCGTTAAAGATACCCGATGTTCGTAAAACTTTTTGAATTTTATTTGCACTAAAAAGACTGACTATACCGAGATTAGTCCTGCCGATAGTTTTATACTCTCCTCGCAGGAAATTATAGAGAGTATTTCTCAATTTTTTATCTGTCCATTTTCCCAAGATTAAGCGAAAAAATCCTGGTTTGGTCTTTTGATCCTGAAAATTACCGTAAAAATTGCTAGGATTATTAATGATTGCCGTAGAAAGCAAATTCAGCAAATAGTAGAATAGGGTTTCATAATCAGCATCGATCCGATGGCCAACATTTTTATAGACCCTTTGAGTTACCATAGAGGAGCGATATTGTAAAAAAACCATCCAATGAGACTTGACTAATTGGTTATTAGGCTCATTCTGTAACCATTGCCACAGATAAAGATATACCGCTTCATCATCGGCCACGCTTCGAGCGATCGCATTGATCGATTTTCTTAATTGTGGCACTTCGCACCAGAAAACTCGATCGCCTTCAATCGCTTTAATAGTAGTATAAAAGTACCTAACGCTCATTTCTATCACCGGCTACAGGTATCTGATATCTGATTAGGTAAAAACCGAGGATTTTCTGCAAGAGTAGCAAACAAATTGAGCGATTGCCTTGCCAAGCGCACCTCTTTCTCTGACAATAGATGAGGGACAGGGACTGATGAGAAATTATCAGTTATAGTGAGACAGCCTTAGCAAACCAGTACAAGACTCATAAATTCACTCTGAGCTGCCACAAATAGCCGTCATATCAACTTCTAGGACAAAAATTAGGAATGCGAGTAACTTTTACTGAAAATCAGGGTTTTAGAAAGGAATTGAATAAACGGGTTGATGCTTATTTTACCGAAAACGGCATCCCCACCAGAGATAATTTTGCCATGTACCTGAAGACGATCACGATTTTCACTTGGGTAATTGCCGCTTGGCTGTTTGTGCTTTTTGGTCCGGATATCTGGTGGCTAAAAATTATCGGTTGCATGGTTTTAGGAGGAGGATTAGCAGGAATCGGTTTTAGCATTGGTCATGATGCTAACCATGGCAGCTATTCTAGTAAAAAATGGGTTAATTCTCTCATGGGCATGAGCTACGATTATATCATCGGTACTTCCAGTTATCTCTGGCGTTTTCGTCATAATTATCTCCATCATACCTACACCAATGTTTTAGGGTACGATGTGGAAATTCACGGCGATGGTGTGGTGCGAATGACTCCCCATGCCGAGCATAAATGGTACCATCGTTATCAACATTTATTTATCCCGATTATCTACGCTATAATCCCTATCTATTGGTCATTCTCCGATGTGCGCTCTATCCTCTTTGGTCATCGTTTTGGCGAGATTAAAATTCCCAATCCTAAACCGATCGATCTATTCGTTTTATTGAGCGGAAAAGTTGTTTATCTCTTTTGGTTTATTGGCATTCCTCTCTTAGTTGGTTATAGTCCCCTAGAAATAGCGATCGGTTTTCTCATTACTTTTATGACCTATGGGGTGCTTGCCTGTCATGTATTTATGTTAGCTCACGTTTTGGAACCCGCCGAATTTATTCAACCCTCGGAAACCAACCAAATCGAAGACGAATGGGCAATTTTTCAAGTGCGAACTACCGTGGATTTTGCCCCCCAAAATGCTTTTTTAAATTGGTATTTAGGGGGATTAAATTATCAAGTAGTCCACCATCTGTTCCCGCAAATTTGCCATATTCACTACCCCAAAATTGCCCCAATTTTAGCGGAAGTTTGCCAAGAATTTGGCGTTAATTATGCCGTTTATCCCACCTTCTGGGGTGCTTTAACTTATAATTATCGTTGGCTCAGACAATTAGGCAATAAACAAAGTAATTTCGATCTCAAATTAGCCAGCTAAATATCAGTTATCAGTTATCAGTTATCAGATGTAAGTTATCAGATGTAAGTTTTAAGTTAATTAGTTAGTTAGTTATCTTTATCTTTATACCTGTTTACTGTGTACTGTTTACTGATCACTATTTACTGGTCACTGATCACTGTTTAATGTTTACTGATCACTGAAAAATGAACCTACCCAACTCGATTACCCTATCGCGACTCTTGGGACTACCATTAATTTTATACTGGTTGCATCAAGGCACAGAAATCGATCGCTGGTTAAGTTTAATTATCTTTCTGATTGCTGCCAGCACCGATTGGCTCGATGGTTATCTAGCGCGAAAATTCAATCAAATCACCGAATTAGGTAAATTTCTCGATCCTTTGGTCGATAAATTGCTGGTTCTCGCTCCCCTCTTAGCTCTGATTGAAATGGATTTAATTGCTGCTTGGGGAGTATTTTTGATTCTCGCTCGCGAATTAGCGATCGCTGGTTGGCGCATTAATCCCAATTTAACGGGAAATAGCGACATAAAAGGGGCTAATTGGTGGGGAAAAAGCAAAACAGTCAGCCAGATTATCGCTATCGCTCTCTTAATTGCTCCCTTGCCTTCTGAATATAATTTAATTGCTCAGTTCGCTTTTTGGCTATCGGTGACATTAACTTTAATTTCTGGTGTGATTTATGTCACGCAAAATTGATAAAAACTTGACCAAATGTAAAATAACGAACATTAGCAATAATTTGCGGAGACAAATCGAGAGAATGGGGTTGCATTTTTTTTCTTAGTATATAATGGTCGGAGGGACTGTCAAACTCTTCAGATTCAAACAAATCATTCAAAGGAAAAATCATGCCAACTGTAACTATATCATTCGCTAACTTCACCTCTCCTGTTAATTTCAGTGGTGCTATGGATAGTTTTGTTCGTGATTTGCTGGACATCTATACTAATAGCCCCATTTCTATATCAGGACCAGGCATTACCATTACCCCCGATAATCTCACTCCCCAGGGCCTTTTATCCGACAACGTTACTACAGCGTGGAGAATAACCAACTTGGGCCCTGCTGATAGCGCAACCCTTTCCCAGTACGGTGGAGGCTTTTCTCAGTTATTTTCCCTGCCAGCAGATAGCCTTACCTTTGTTAGAGGTGGGTCTGCCGGCACTTATCAACTAAGCGGCGGTATTGTTAACACGAAAGCGTCGGGTACGGAACAAAATGGGATATGGAAACTCCTCGCCGCCGATTCCTATTTCATCACAGGTAGTGACTTCGACGATACTCTCACCGGTGGCGCAGGAGCCGATACCCTAAGTGGTGGAGGGGGAAACGATAGCCTAACTGGTGGAGGGGGAAACGATAGCCTAACTGGTGGAGGGGGAAACGATAGCCTAACTGGTGGCGCGGGAGTCGATACCTTCAACGTCGCCGCCGGCACCGACACCATTTCCGATCTTGGAAACGGTGTCGACATCCTGCTTGTCGCCGCTGGTGCCACGGCGAATGCCACGGCGGTAGCAGCCTGGACCGCCACTGCATCGACCAGCAACTCAGGCACTGCATCGGTCACGGCGAGCGGCTTTAACATCAACGTTGCTTCAGCGACTGGTACATCGGGATGGACGCTCACCAATAGCGGAAATGCCACTGCTGTCACCCTGACTGGCTCCGCTAACGCAGACACTCTCATTGGTGGAACTGGTGCCGATACCCTAGTTGGTGGCAATGGCAACGATAGCCTAACTGGTGGTGCTGGAGTCGATACCTTCAACGTCGCCGCCGGCACTGACACCATTTCCGATCTTGGAAACGGCGTCGACATCCTGATTGTCGCCGCTGGCGCCACGGCGAATGCCACGGCGGCAGCAGCCTGGACCGCCACTGCATCGACCAGCAAATCAGGCACTGCATCGGTCACGGCGAGCGGCTTTAACATCAACGTTAATTTAGCGACTGTTACATCGGGATGGACGCTCACCAATAGCGGAAATGCCACTGCTGTCACCCTGACCGGCGGCGGCCAAGCCGATACCCTAATCGGTGGAACTGGTGCCGATACCCTAGTTGGTAACGCTGGCGCCGATAGCCTAACTGGTGGCAATGGCAACGATAGCCTAGTTGGTGGAACTGGCAACGATACCCTAATTGGTGGCGCAGGGACCGATACCCTAATTGGTGCAGCTGGCAACGATACCTTTGTATTTACCAATCAAGACAGTGACTCAATAACATCCTTTTCTGTCTCTGCCTCTATTAATGGACCCGACGTCTTTGCAATTACCTCTAGTGCTTACACAGGCGCTCCAGTACCAGGTGCGGCAGTTGTTAGTACAGCGGCAGTCGCTGCCAATGCTGCTAACAGCATCGTCGTCGATACTTCAACCGCTATCACGGGCTTAATGGCAAATAAATCTAACATTCGTTTTGCCTACGCCACCGATACAAGGCAGTTCTTGTATGACACTGACAGTAACTGGTCGACGCCCAACACCCTCATTGCAACAACTACTAACACGCTTATTGGTTTAACTGCTGCTAACTTCGCCTTCATTTAATTTCCTTATTTGAATACACAGATACTGGGTGTATTAGCTAGGGCTAAGACACCCTTATTACTGTGAACCATTTAAATTGTTAGTTGAGATGAGGCAAGAGGCAAGACCCCCCGATGTCGGGGGGGTTGGGGGGATTCCACTAATCTTAAGGATAGACGGTTAAAATGGGTCTGAGCTTCAGAGCCATTGGCATTAGGGACTTGCGTGGGAATAATATCCCAATCGATCGGAGGGCGCAAGCTTTGCGCCCCTACAGTAACGGATTTTGTCCACAATGTAGGGGCGAACTGCGTTCGCCCAAAAGGTACATTATCAAAGCGCAAGTCCCTTAGTTTTCTGTGGTGATTAACTGACGGTGATAATCGCCCCATAACTTCGCTGCCTGTTGACTACTGCCGGAAGTGGGAGAATTGTTATCATTCCCTAACCAAATACCTGTCACCCAGTCGCGACGGGGAAGATAACCGATAAACCAGAGGTCCACATAATTATTAGTAGTTCCCGTTTTACCCGCTTCTCCCATGCCAACACTAGCAGCACCTCCCGTACCATTAGTTATCACCCCCCGCAAGAGGCTATTCATCGTTTCGGCCGTTTTAGGGGAGATTACCTGCTGATTTCTCTCGCTATCCTCGCCATAGTCATAAATAACCCGACAGGTACTCAAATCCTCCACATTTTCACAGTCGGAAGCGTCGAGAATGCGTTTAATAGCGTGGGGACGATTCCAGCGCCCACCGTGGTCAAAAACCCCATAAGCGCCGGTCATTTCTAAGACATTTACCTCGCTTTGCCCTAAAATTAGCCCCGGTACAGGATTTAAAGGTGATTTCACCCCCAAACGTTCCGCCACATTGACCACATTACTTAATCCTGCCTCGCGAGCAATGCGAAGGGCGACGCTATTTTCCGATTGCGCTAAACCTTGAAACATATTGACCCCCCCGCTACTGCGTTCACAGGGAGAATAGGCCTGTCCTTGCCAAGAGAGTCCCGCGCAGGTATAGATTTTATAGGGCGATATTCCCTTTTCTAGGGCGGCAGCATAAGCAAATACCTTAAAAGTGGAACCGGGTTGACGTTTAGCTTGGATAGCGCGGTTAAATTGGCTTTTTTGATAATCAACTCCCCCGACTAAAGCGAGAATTTCCCCGGTTTGACTGTTTAAAGTAACTAAAGCCCCTTGGGAGTAACGATAGCGGGGTCCTTGGTTTAAGACATTATTTTTTAAGCTTTTTTCTGCGATCGCTTGCAGCCGGCGGTCTAAACTGGTTTCAACAATAAAATTGCCCTCTTTAGCCACTTCTTCCCCTAAAAGGTCCTGTAATTCCTCGAAAACGTAACTATAAAAATATGGTGCAATCGTACTAGATAGGGATTTTTTGGCTTGGGGACTGATTTCAATGCGGGATCTGCGAGCGCTGGCGGCCGCTTCTGGGGAAATCATGCCTAATTGGGCCATGCGATCGATGACACGATTGCGTAATTGTACGGAAGTGTCATAATCTTGAATAGGATTAAATAAATTCGGGGCGGGTAACATAGCCACAAGGGTGGCAGCCTCGGAGATATCTAAATCTCTAGCGGATTTATCAAAATAAAAGCGGGCCGCATCTTCAAAACCGTAACCGGCCAGACCGAGATAAACTCGATTGAGATAGGTTTTGAGAATTGTATCCTTACTATACACCGCTTCTAATTGTAAAGCGACCACAGCCTCCCGGAGTTTGCGATCGGCAGTATTTTGGCGACCGACTTCGGGGAATAAACTACGGGCCAACTGTTGAGTCAGGGTACTGGCCCCTTGACGAATGCCCCGACCTTGCCAATTAATCATAACAGCCCGGACAATCCCCAAAGGATCAACGCCAAAATGCCAGTAAAAACGACTATCTTCGGAAGCGACAACCGCCTTGGGCAAATAGGGTGAAAAATCCCCCAGATTATCTAATTCTTGGTGAGTTTCCTGTCGAATGGGATTGAGGGGAGTTTGACCATCCCTAGCATAGACGACCACCGGACCTCTCACCCCGGAAGGGAGTGGATAAACATTAACTTTGCGACTTTCCCAGATAACCGCTAAAACTAATAAACCGAAAATACCACCCGCACCATAGAAACCATAGCGCAAAAGTCGCACCCACAGAGGAGGGGGACAGTAATAGGAGATGGTGACACAATTGGCTAAGTCTGGAGGGGCCAGGGTAAAGATATCACCATGACGCAGGGAAACGCTTTTCAGACGACGTTTACCCATATAAACCCCGTTAGTGGAGTTTTCATCTGTGAGCAGGAAATTATGGGGATTTTTCGGGTCACGCTGCAGGGAACAATGAATCTGACTGACCACGGTATTACGGATAGTAATATCACAGGAACTGGAACTGCGGCCTAACAAATAGCGATCGCCGATAAGGGGATATTTGCTTTCCCCACTGCCATTCTCGTTTTTAAGGCGTAATTCAGGAACTCTCGCCCCTTTTTTGAGATTTACCGCCTGAAAATTCACCTTTCCTTGCAATTTCTGCACGGCAACGGTGACAATTTGACTAATTTGGGTTTTCGGCGACTGGTTAGACATAGTTTTTATCAGTTATCAGCTTTTTAGCCATCAGCCATCAGCCATCAGGAGTCAGGAGTCATACTAAATCCTGTTTAGAAGGTATAGGGGAGTTCATACCCAACATCCCTAAATTGACATTTTAGCCTCTAAAGCTTTCAGGTATTCCGTATTGACTCCCGACTCGCGAATCAGAGCAATTTTACCGGTACGGGCCACCTCGCGAACGCCAAATTTATTCAGCATTTGCATAATCGCCACCATTTTACCCGGATCCCCCACCACTTCGATGGTCAGGGTTTCCTC
>NZ_JASJFG010000564.1:0-3508 GCF_030065375.1 Microcystis sp. M49636_WE2
ACTTCTGGGGTGGGAATCTGGGGATTTTCTGTTTTTCCTAGGGTTAAAACCCCGCGCATATAGTCCCAACCGTTGCCGAGAACTATCTCCAGGATTTCTTTTTGTCTTTGACTGGTTTGGGGGAGTGAGAACACGGTATTATCAGTTATCAGTTATCAGTTATCAGTTATCAGTGGGTAAGTTAGGTACTTATCGATGGGTGCATCCCACATTTGCAGAAATACCGATAATCAGCAATTATCAGTGACTCTTAAATTATTACAGATATATCAGCAGCTGCGTGTAAGCATCCCACCGAAAAACTAATGCGCAGGGGGTTCGGGGGAGGCGCTTCGTCCCCCGACGGGGGGTTTGGGGGGTAGAACCCCCCAAAAGCTTGGATTGAGCGATAAAACCGAAAGTAACGCCCGATTTTAGTAGGAAGTTTCCCTTAAAAAATCCCAACTTAGTAGATTTACAAAAATGAGATGTACCCCTTTCAGTTATCAGTTATCAGTTATCAGTTATCAGTGGGTAAGTTATCAGTGATCAGATTTGAGTTTTAAGTTAGCAGTATTAAATAGAAGTTTCCTACTGTCTTTTCACTGATTACTGTTTACTGATTACTGAAAAAGCTGGTAACTAATATCGATCCTATAACAATTTCTTTAATTTGGGATCGGTTTGTAAGTGCTTGAGAACTTGTTTAATATCTTGGGTACGATCTTTGTGGACAACGAGAGTCGCTTTACCGTCGCGAACAATTACCAGATCTTTTAAACCAATAGTAACGATCACTTCTTCCTCATCACTAGCATAGATAATAGCCCCTTCCGTGTCCAAACCGACATGATTGGCCAGTTCAATATTTTTGCCCTTTGCTTCTAGTAATCTTTCCAGAGAATTCCAATCTCCTAGATCATCCCAACCGAAATTAGCGGGTAAAACGTAAGCGAGTTGGGTTTTTTCCATCAAAGCATAATCGATACTTTTTTTCTCTAAATCCTCATAGGCAGCGATGCCCCGATCGATCAGAGGCTGTAAAATATTATTAGCGTGGGTTTTTAGCTCCTCTAAAACCACTTGTCCCTGAAAGATAAACATTCCGCTATTCCAGCTAAAAAGTCCCGTTTCTAGGAATTTTTCGGCCGTGGTGCGATCGGGTTTTTCCGTAAAACGACTCACTTTATAGACGGGTAAACCATTAAATTCGCCCTGATTTTCTCCCTGTTCGATATAACCGTAACCGGTGGAGGGATAATCGGGTTTAATCCCTAAAGTAACGATCGCTTTTTGGCTGACGGCCACTTCTACGGCCGCTTTTAAAGTGTTAATATAAGCCTCTTGATCACCAATATAATGATCGGCAGGAAAAAAACCGATCGCCACTTCCTTACCATAACGTTTTATCACTTCTAAAGTCGCCCAAGTCACAGCCGGGGCCGTATCCTTGCCCACCGGTTCCACTAATAGGTTACTCTCCGGTAAATCGGGGAGTTGTTCGCGGACACCATCAGCGATCGCACTAGCGGTAATTACCCAGAGATTTTCCCAACCTGCCGCTAAAGATAATAGACGATCGGCCGTTGCTTGTAAAAGACTGCGACCACTACCATCAAGACAGAGAAACTGTTTCGGACGCGCTAGACGACTGAGGGGCCAAAAACGTTCCCCTTTACCACCGGCGAGAATGACTGGAACAAGCGACTGATTCATAAAAATTGACACTTATCGGTTAAGTTGAACCGATTGTATCAGACGGCAGCGAGGGGTGAGCGTTTTCCCGACCCAAAGCTAAAAAGCGGGCAAATAACCCGCTTTCTAGCAAAAATAACCGAAATATTGCGATTAGAAATTCATTTCGGCCGCTTGTACTGTTTCCACTTGTTTTTTCTTAATCACTAAGAGGATTTGGCAGAGCATAATACCACCGAGGAATAAAACTAATCCTTTGATCCGGCCGGGATTTTGCAGGACAACTTCCGTCTCTTTTTGACCAAAACCGCCGACATTGGGGTTACTGGTTAAAAATTGTCCCACTTCGATGGCCTGACCTTCCGAGACGATTAATTCAGGTCCCGCGGGAATATTTTCCACCACGGGGCCAGCTTCGGAAGTGATGGTGACTTCATAACCACCGGCTTCGGTTTTGCTGATCTGGCTAATTGTACCTGCGGTAGAAGCTTTGAAAGCGTTATTATTGCTCGGTTCACCGGTGGGGTACACTTGACCGCGACCACGATTGGCCCCTAAATGCACAGCATATTTACCGAAGTGAATACCTTTATTTTGGCTAGGATCGGGGGCCAGGACGGGGAAAACGATTTCTTTGTATTGATCCCCGGGTAAGGGGCCGACGATAACCACGTTATCTTGACCTTCTTTGTAGGATTGGAAATAGACTCCACCGAGTTTTTCCTGCATTTCTTCGGGAATGCGATCGGGGGGCGCGATTTTAAAACCATCTGGTAGCATTAAGACTGCACCGACGTTTAAACCCCCCTTGGATCCGTCGCCTAACACCTGTTGACTGGCGGGATCGTAGGGGATTTTTACCACTGCTTCAAAGACGCTATCGGGTAATACCGAGTGGGGGATTTCAATTTCGGCGGGTTTTTGGGCTAAATGGCAGTTCGCGCAGACAATCCGACCTGTGGCCTCTCTGGGGGTTTCTGGGGCGGTTTGTTGCGCCCAAAAAGGATATGCTTGGGCAGATTGGGGGTTAATGACATCGCTGGTTAGGAGTAGGGAAACGGTAGCGATCGCCACGAGGACGGCTTTCACTAGGGCCTGTCTGTGGACTTGCGGGAAGCTTAAAAAGTTGAATGTTCTCATCTCTATCGGTTGAATAATTCCAAATCTCGTCACATTGAATAATCTAGGACCACCAGGGTTCTTCGCCGGTGCGGAAGTCGGTTTCCGTCCAAGTGGAGAAGACGACTTTATCATTATCGGTGACGTTGGCATGGGCGAGGGCTAAGGATAGAGGCGCTGGACCGCGAACTACTTTTCCTTCGGCATTGTACTGGGAACCGTGGCAAGGACACATGAATTTTTCTTCGCTGGCATTCCAAGGCACCACACAACCTAAGTGGGTACAGACGGCGTTAATTCCGTAGTTGGCCAGGGTTTTGTCCTCTTGGACGACTAAATAGGTGGGGTCGCCTTTTAAGCCTTGGGCTAATGTGCGATCGCCAGCGTTATGGCTGGTCAGAAATTGACTGACAATCACATCATTGCCTAGGGCATCTTTTGCGGTGACACCGCCACCCGTACCACCGGCCGAGGGGGGAATAAAATACTTAACAATCGGATACAAAGCCCCCGCTGCTACTCCGGTAATTGTACCAAAGGTCAACAGGTTCATAAATTGACGACGACCCAAATCGGGAACATCTGTACCGGAAACTTGACTCATTGCTCCTTATCTCCAAATGTAAATTTTTGTAAACTAATTCTCATCTAAGGGCGATTTTGTGCATCTCGATCAAGACGAAAACCCAGAGCTTAAAGAAGGTTTACAAGGGCT
>NZ_JASJFG010001095.1:0-3000 GCF_030065375.1 Microcystis sp. M49636_WE2
TCACCTAACCCGCACCGCTGCCCAATAAAAATAAACTTAACAGGGTGCCACCATTCCAGAGACTATGAACCAACATCGAGGATAATAAATTTTTCGAGCGGGTGTAAACAAAGCCAAGAACACAACCTAGGACGGTTAAAGGCAGCACTTCTGACAAATTTTGGTGAGCAAGGGCGAAAATCAAACTACTAAGGGTAATCGCACCCCAGACGGGTAGATAACGAGTCAAAGAAGCTAGTAAAAAGCCGCGAAAGACAATTTCCTCGAAAAAAGGAGCGGCAAGGGAAGCAGTAAAGCCAAAACAGAGCAAAGCGAAGGTATTCTGGGATTCTAGGGCTAAAGTCAGCAGCGGGTTACTACCCCCTTGTCCTTGCCAAATTAGTTGATTGAGCAAAGAAACGATAATAACCAGGGGTAAAGCGACAAAATAGCCGGCTAATCCCCAGAGAAACCAAGGACTAAAGAGTTTAAAACGAAACCAATCGGGAGGTAAAGGGCGAAAAGGCTTGATTGCTAGGTATAAAACCGATAAACTGCTCAATGTTAAGGCTAAATAACTAACTACAACGTATATTGCTTTAGCTTCTAGGTTAAATTGTTCGGGATTGAGACTCAAGAAACTCGATAAAATCCCGAAAATTACCGGTAAAACAATTTGTCCGACGAAAAAGAAACCGATAATTATTCCCCACCAGAGGGTTTCTCCTCCCCACTTAGTTTGCCAAGCGAGACTATCATCTAAAAAGAGCAGCGATCGCTGTTGCCGGAGCAGCCACTGCACTAATAAAAAGATCAACAGCACAACACCGATTAAACCGCCGATAAGAGGCAAAAAAGCCAATAAAATTAGTTTAATTAACGCATTACCCGCCACTTCACTCTGTTCTTCCTCTAAAGCGAGTAAATCCTCTTGACGATTTTCGAGACTATATAATTTTTCCAGAATGGTATAACGAAACCATCCTTGAAAATTGCGCTCGATTCTCGCTTCAGCATCGGCAGCAATTTCGGGGGGTTCACTGTACAATCCCTCTAACAGCAGCGCATTTTGTAAAATAGCAGGTTTATAGTTCTCAAATTCTGATTTTTCCTTGATGTCTTGCCAGATTTTCCGTGCCGAATCCAAGTCACCTTGACTAGCTTGAATGAGACTTAATTTCAATTCTAAATCTTTTAAGGAGTTGATGTCGCGCTCAAGGGATTTTTTTTGTTCGGGATTAACTGCTGATTTTTCTAGTTCGGTGATTGTTTTTTTGGCACTTTTCTGGGCTGATAAATACTGTTCCTCGGCGGTGCTGTAGGGGTCTTGACCAATCAGGGAAGTTTGAATTAATTTAAGATTAGCAAATTCTTCACTATTAGGATCAGCATCGGTGCTGAGAGTCGTGGCTTGTAGATTGAGATTGGTTTGATATAGTTGAATATTCGATTGGATTTGGGGCTGATTAACACTAGAAATTAAAGCTGTAACCACTGGAGTTAACGCAATAATTGTTAATACAAAAGCGATCGCTTGTTTGAGACTTTGCCAGGAGAGTTTTTTTGAGAAATTATCGAACATGAAAATAGTTAAGTGGGAGTTAGGGGTTAGGTGTTGGGGTTTTAGGGTGTTAGGGTTTTAGTTGAAATTCCCCTATTCCCTATAGGTAGGTATTAAAAATTGTCAGATACCCCCCTTATCAAGGGGGGATTAAGGGGGTATCTATCTTCAATTTAATTATAACTACTTACCCTAATTATTAACTAACTACTTGAGAAAAAAGCTTTTCGTATTGATCCAAAGTCTTTTCAAAGGCATAATTTTCCTCCGCGTATTGTCGTCCCTTTTCTCCTAGTATAGTTGCTAAATCTGGGTTTTTGTATAGCTTTAAAATAGCCGTAGCTAATGCCTCTGGATCTTCAGGAGTAACCACCAAACCACCACCACTGCGCTCGATCGCCCTAGCGGCGGTTCCATCGGCGGGAACAGAAGCAATAATAGCACGGCCACTAGCTAATAATACCTGAATTTTGGACGGCATATTAAAGGAAATAACGTTATGTTTTTGCATCACCATACCCACATCGGCGGCTGCCAACATTTCTGGTAATTTTTCCCGGGGTTGAAAGGGTAATAAAAGCACATTACTGGCCCCCTGTTGTTGGCGATACTTTTCTAGGCGCTCAAGGGCCTCTTTTTTACCAACAATTACCACTTGAATCTCAGGGATGTCAACTAAGTGAACTGCAGCATCAATCAGGGTTTCTAAGGGTTGGGTTAGGGCAATATTGCCAGAATATAAAACAACAAACTTGCCCTCAAGATGATTTTCTTGGCGGAAATAATTATGGTTTTTCGGCAGAGGTTTAATAAAGCTTACATCTACCCAATTAGGAATTTCAATAATTTTCTCACTCGGCACATTTTTAGTGAGGAGATTTTTGGTAAAACCATCGGCAATAACTGAGATTTTGCTGGCAGTTTTGTAGGCAAATTTTTCTAGACTACTAAAAACTTTAATCATTTTCTGATTAGTTAATAATCCCACATGAACTGCCGCATCGGGCAGAATATCCTGTAAATTTAGAATAATCGGTACCCCATATAATTTACTCAATAAAGCGGCGGGAACGCAAACGGGTAATCCGGGGACAGTTAAGAAAATTAGATCCGGTTTTTCACCCTTGAGAGCCTGAAAGAAACTCAAAAAAACAAAGCTCAATTCAAAGAAAATTCGATTTTTTAAACTTCTTTGGGGACGGGCCCAAACGTAGGAACGTTGAATTTTAACACCATTTCGTTCTTCTTCTAGATAGATTTTTCCTCGGTATTCGGGATCGATTTCACTATTAGGATACCAAGGAAAAGCCGTCAAAACCCTGACTTGATGACCTCTTTTAACCAATCCTTCCGCTAATTCTGTCATCAGGGGAGCGATGCCGATCGGTTCGGGATAATAGTTATAAGAATAGAGCAAAATTCGCATAGGGATGGCAATTTGGTTGGGCGATTCAGTTTCA
>NZ_JASJFG010000827.1:0-1724 GCF_030065375.1 Microcystis sp. M49636_WE2
GAAGCTAAACAATTAATCGATCGCTCTCTGGTGATTCCCAGTCTAGATTATGTTCTCAAATGTTCCCATACTTTTAATTTACTCGATGCTAGAGGTGTGATTGCTGTAGCTGAAAGAACCCGTTATATCGGCAGAATTCGCCATTTAGCGCGACAGGTTGCTCAATTGTATTTACAGCAACGAGAAGCTTTAGGTTTTCCCCTACAAACGGTTTAGCAATCAGTTATTCTAGCCGTCAGCCTTTTCAGTAACCAGTAATCAGCTATCAGTTAAGCTGTTCGTAATTTAAATTGCTTGTTGAGACGAGGCAAGAGGCACTCTTGCAAGAGGCAACAGTAAAGGGATTGGGGGAGATTCGGCTAATCTTAAGAATCAGCGCTTTAAATGCGTCTTAGCTTATCAGATGCGAGTTTTCAGTTCACTGTTTACTGTTCACTGATAAAATCTCTCCAACCTCAAACCAGTAATTTTGCACCTCATCAGTCAGAGAATTAATATATTAAGTTTTACAAACAGAGGCGATATTTCTGCAATCTAACCAGGTTCTACCGGTATATTAGTGGGTGACACTATATCTAGCCGGTAATTCGCCTCAAAAGACCCTTTTGTTGGAGGTAATTCTTTACTTTGACTAGCCTATTAGTGCCAGGAAAAAGACTAAGTTTTTTAAGTTCTAATTTTTTAGACAAGGAGTTACTTTGATGATACCATCGCTACCCCAAAATGATGCTGATTCTATCAAACGACAAGAATTACTACAAAGACAAAAACAAGTCTACATCTATGATTCCGTTAGTGGTATCACCCTCGTCAAAGATTTACCTGCCCAAGAAAATTTCTCTATTTCCTATCAATTAATGCTGCGTAAAGGCTTGAGTGCTTTAATTGCCAATAGCGTGGCCACGAAAATAGAAAATGTCTTTGATCCCTTTGACAAATTAGAAGATTACGAACAACTTTTTCCTCTCCTTCCCAAACCCACAAGTATTAAAACTTGGCAATCTAACACAAGTTTTGCCTACCAAAGATTAGCGGGATTAAATCCCATGGTCATCCGCGGGATTAGCAGCATACCGGATAATTTCCCCGTCAGCGATGCTATCTTCCAAAAAGCCATGGGACCCGATAAAACCATTGCCTCGGAAGCCGCTAAGGGTAACTTATTTCTAGCAGATTATGCCCCCCTAAACAACCTAACTTTAGGCAGTTATCAAAGGGGTATGAAAACCGCAACAGCACCTCTTGTCCTTTTCTGTTGGCGTGCTAGGGGTTTACGGGGTCAAGGGGGATTAGTACCGGTTGCCATTCAATTGTATCAGGATCCGACCGTACCTAATCAGCGCATCTATACCCCCGATGACGGACTTAATTGGTTAATGGCGAAGATTTTCGTGCAAATTGCCGACGGAAATCATCATGAATTAGTTAGTCATCTCAGCCATACCCATTTAGTAGCGGAAGCTTTTGTTTTAGCCACAGCTACCGAGTTAGCACTCAATCATCCTCTGGCAATTCTATTAAAACCTCATTTTCAATTTACCCTCGCTATTAATACTTTAGCCGAGAGCGAGTTAATTAGCCCAGGCGGATTCGTTGATCGTCTATTAGCGGGGACGCTAGAAGCATCTATCGAGATAATTAAGACTTCCTATCGTCAAAGATTGGATAATTTCGCCGATTATACCCTACCCAAGCAATTAGCCTTCCGCCAAGTCGATGATACC
>NZ_JASJFG010000597.1:0-6966 GCF_030065375.1 Microcystis sp. M49636_WE2
GCTTGAATTAGCTGTTCTTGTCCCTTGAGGTTGCGTCGGATTTGAACTTGACCAATATCGGCCACCGTAGTCACTCCCCCCGCTTGCCGGATTATTTCGGTCAATAGGGGCGTTTTTTGGCTTTGTTCGGGGTTAATTGTATAAGTACCCGGACGATTGACTTCCCCCGCGATGGCGATTTGCAGAGGCCGGGGGGTGAGAATGCTAACAGTAACCACGGGACGTTTGAGATAGGTGGTGTAACGTTTGGCAAGGGTTTGGCCGGCTTCGGTGACGGTCATTCCTTCCACTTTGACGCTGCCAATCAGAGGTAAAGTCAGGGTTCCATCGGCTAAAACGAGGAAATCGCCGCTTAAATCCGCCACTTGGTAGATGGTGACGCGCACTTTATCCCCTTCTCCTAGGGTGTACTCTTTGCTTTGGGCGGGGATAGGCGCGGTCGCCTCTTTAGCGGGTGCAGCACTACTAGGAGGAGTGGCTTGGACTGAGCGAGCCTCTAAGGAAGTGAGAGGGGCAATAGTGCCGATAATTAATAGATAACGCAGTGATTTGCTGATTAAATCCTGTAATTGGCTGCTATTTAACATGATCAATAGGATTAATTTTATCGTTGACATTGGCGATCAGTGTAGCACAAATAGTCGATCGCCTATGGAAACCCCCTCTAATATCGCATCTATCGAGAGTTACCGCTAACTGTAAGATAGTTTTAACGATTGCCTGTATGTAAAGGGGTATATTAATTTTATGACAGCTACTAGCACAATTCCCGATTTTTGTCAAGGGATAAAATATTTTGGGGCTTCCTTACCCGAATTTGATAAATATGCAGGAAAAGCCGCTATCGCTGAGGGAAAAACCGCTATTATTGCCGCTAATGACCCGAATGCTATCTATCAAACCCTCCTAGCCGCCGATGCTTTGCGTTACCTCACCCTACAAATCACCGCTACCAAAGAATCGGGACACCCCGGCGGTTTTGCCAGCGCTGCCGACGTGATTGCCTCTTTGATGATGTTAGGCCAGAAAAATATTTTCACCGAAGTGGGCCATCATGCCCCCGGTTTTTATAGTAACGTCTTTCTCGATCGCTCTCTGGAAGCCATGGGCATCAGCAACGTCAGGGAATTGGGAGAACGTTTTCGGGAAAAACACGGACTTTTAGGGCATCTTTCCGGACAAATCCCCGGACTGCTCGGGCCGGCTGGTCCTTTGGGCCAAGGACAACATTTCGCCATGGCGGCGGCCAAATTACACCCTAATACCCTTTTCCCTGTGACTATCGGGGATGGTGGTTTAGGAGAACCCTACATTATGAGTAGTTTTGGTCATTTTCACACTGCTTACCCAGAAATTACCAATTTTCTGCCAATTTTAGTTTGGAATGGCTATTCCCAAGAACACCATAGCATGGTGTCCCTGAAAACTAACGCCGAAATGGAAGCCTATTGGCGCGGTAATGGTTTCGAGGAAGTGATTCTCATTAATGCTAAAGACTTCGATGATGCTAATCAAAATGGGGAATATGTAGATAGCACCAAATTCTCTTTTAACCAGCGTCTGGAGTTCATGAAAGCGGTGTTAATGGCCACGGATAAAGCCGCCCAATTAGCCCTAGGTGGTAAACTAACGGTGATCATTATTAAACAACTTAAAGGGGCGGGAGTTCACAAACGGGGAGCGGCTTCCCATAATCTTTATCCAGGCGATTCTTTAGAAAAAGATTATATAGTTAGTGCCTTACAGGAACGCGCTTTACCCCCTGAAGCTTGGGCAATTGTTCGTACTAATTTCGAGCGCTCTGGAGGGGGTCCGGCAGCAGAAACAGTGGTAACGGAAAAAGTCTTGCCGCTGCCGGATTTAGGAACCTTACCGATGACCGAATATACTGTAGGTGGTGATAAAAAAGTGGCCACCACTGCCATGGGGGAATTAGTGGTAGCTGTGGGTAAAGCTGACTCCAATTTTGTCGTCACTAATGCTGATGGTAATGCCGCTTCGGGAATTAATAATATTAACGTCGGTTTAAAGATTATTCACCCCACCACCGATGATGCCTATTTCCAAGCACCTAACGGTCAAGTTTATGAGCCTTTAAGCGAGGATGCCTGTGCCGGGTTAGCCGTCGGTTTATCTCTCTTGGGAGGGCGGACTTTATGGTGTTCCTACGAGTCTTTTGCTATCAATGGTTTACCGATTTGGCAGACTGTAACCCAAGCGATGGCCGAGTTACGTCGTCCCACCCCTTCTACTATTACTTTATTCACCGCCGGAGCCTTAGAGCAAGGGCGTAATGGTTGGACACACCAACGCCCAGAGATTGAAAATTATTTCGCCGCTATGATGCGAAATGGCAATATTTTCCCTCTCTTTCCCTGCGATGCTAACAGTATTCAAGTCTGTTATGAATGGGCCTTGGGAACTAGCAATAAAGGCATTACAATCACCGCTAGTAAATCGCCTTTACCGGTGCGAACCACCTTTGAGCAAACCCGTCAAGCTTTAGAAAAAGGCGGCATAATTCTCCACGAATCGGAAGGCAGTAAAAAAGTTGTTTTTGCCGTCATTGGTGATATGACTTTATTACCCGTCTTTGAGTCTGCACAACAGTTAGAAGCGGCGGGAATCGGGGTAAAAATCGTCTCGGTAATTAATCCCCGTCGTCTCTACCGTCCTAGCGATGTGATGAGTGAAACTAGCTCGGCAGCTGATAATAATTTCCTTGATGATGCTGGTTTTGACAGTCTCTTTGCCGGTGATGCTTTAATCGGAGTAACTGGTGGTACAAGCGCCATGTTAGAACCAATTATGTTACGCAGTAATGCGCGTCGGGATGTTTTCGCTTGGAAACGGGGAGAAACCACCGCTAGTGCTGGGGAAATTATGGCCTATAATGGCTTAACTGCCAATGCTTTAACTGCGCGTGCTACCCAGTTATTAGGTTAAGTTCCCAGTTAGTTTTTTTGATTATTCCCTACTTTCTTTGATTGGAAAGTAGGGATTTTTTTCAGGTCACTTTTACCAACGGGGCAAACTTTTAATAATTTTCCATAGGTGAGGGTATTGGAGAGATAGATAGCGCTTAATATGGGATTTTAAACTAACTAAATCCTGAGATTCTTTCAGTTCTCTATCTTGATAAAAACGAATTAAATCATCCCGTCTTTTCAGTAAAATTTTAATTTGTTGGTAATCTTCTGAGCTTAAAACTTGATGGGGTTGAATATTTTCTGGCAGCGGGCGCGGGATGTAAAAAGTTGTATGAGATGGTGATAATTCCTGGTTCGGACGTTCTTTGGTATAGAGATAGATAGAAAGAGATTTCCGGGATAAATGCCGTTGATTTTCTGGTAAATTAATCTGAGAAAATCCATGCCATGAATGTTCATTGGTTTCAAAAATAAGACAACGATTAAAGATAGGTACAAAAGATTTAATCTTATTTTCTTCTGGTTGACGTGGATTGGAATGTAACTCTAGATTACCTCCCCAATCTGCTTGCCATTGGGGATTTAAATAGATTAATAAATTCAAGCGGCGATGATACCAATGACGCTCATCGAGGTTAAAATCAATGTGAGGGTCTAATTCTTGACCGTGTAAATTTTCGTGGGTTCCACCCCCATAAAAACTAGGGTCTGGAATTAAATTATCGATACCGGTTAACTGGGAAATTAACTCTAAAAACTCTTGAGCTTGAACGTAGCGGCCAAACTGTTGATAAACACCCCCTAAACCGATTAAATCCTCATTAACTGCCTTCCCGCCAACTTTTCCTAACTCACTAATGGCTTTTTGCGGATTAAAACTGGGAAAATTTTCTAGCAAAATTTGCGCTTGCTCCCCAACTAAAAAATTATCGATGACCAAATGCTTAAACGGTTGCGCTGTCTCAAAATCTTGACGATAGACAGGAGATTTCTCATAAACAAGGGGGTTGATAAACATTAGACAGCTTTTTTGTTGGTATGATGAATTGTAGCAATCAAACTGACAAAATAAAGATTAACTCTCCTATTGACCTCATCGCCTATGGACTGGTGGCACAAACTCAAAGATAATCCTCTCGCTCGTTGGGGAGCAGTTTTACTGTTAATCTTCTATTTAAGCGTAATGGCGGCGGATTTTGTCGCTCCCTACTCTCCCTACTCCTCCCAACCCGGTCAGTCTCTCCTACCCCCCACCCAAATCTTTTGGCGCTCGCAGTCGGGAAGTAACAAGGGTGAGTGGATTGGCCCCCACGTCTATCCCACCACTCAAAGTGCTATTAATATAGAAACTGGTGAGCGGAAGCTAATGAGAGATTTTAACAAACCCTTGCCGCTGAGTCTCTTTGTTCAGGGTGAAACCTATAATTTAGGTCAAATTCGCCTACCTTTGCCGCCAAAATGGCAGGAAGTAACTTTATTCCCCGGTATCCCTCTTGATATCCATCTGTTCGGGGTGATCGGCGATGGTAGAATCAATATATTGGGAACTGACGAATCGGGACGCGATAGTTTTAGTCGCCTGATTTTCGGAGGCAGAATTAGTTTATTTATCGGTTTGGTCGGGATTTTAATTTCTTTCCCTATCGGTTTATTTGTCGGTGGCGTTTCTGGCTATTTTGGCGGTTGGTTAGATGCGATTTTAATGCGTTTTGTGGAAGTTTTAATGACTATCCCCGGCATATATTTACTCGTGGCCCTAGCGGCCGTTTTACCCGCAGGATTAACCAGCACCCAACGCTTTTTATTAATCGTCCTGATTACTTCTTTTATCAGTTGGTCGGGATTAGCGCGGGTAATTCGCGGTCAAGTTTTATCCCTGAAAGAACAGGAATTTATCCAGGCCGCTAAAGCTATGGGAGCAAAACCACTTTATATTATTCTGCGTCATGTGCTGCCCCAAACTGCCAGTTATATCATTATTTCTGCTACGTTAGCCGTGCCGGGGTTTATCGTGGCCGAATCGGTTTTAAGTTTAATTGGTTTGGGAATTCAACAACCAGATCCTAGTTGGGGAAATATGCTTTCTTTGGCTACCAATGCCTCAATTATTGTTCTACAACCCTGGTTAATTTGGCCGCCTGCTTTGTTAATTATTCTCACCGTTTTAGCTTTTAATTTACTCGGTGATGGTTTACGCGATGCTCTAGATCCTCGCAATTTAGAGAGATAATTTAGTTATTTTAGCAGTCAGGAGGCGGTCGGCAGGAGATTATTTTTATTTATTCTCCCTTCTCCCTTCTCCCCAATTCATAATTCATAATTTATAATTTATAATTCCCACTTCCCATTATGAATAGAATCAGTAAAACCTTTAATAATTTCGCCGATAGTTTGGTGATTTATAGTCAAAGATACGGGAAAATAAGCTGGTTAATATTTTTAATTATCTTTGCTTGTATCATGACGATAACCTTTAATTTTCCCGCACAATCGACCAATAAAACCCAAGAAAAACCCGAAATTCGTGGAGTTTGGTTAACTAATATCGATAGTGAGGTATTATTTAAACCGGAAATCCTAAAAGATGCCCTTGATAGGTTGGCCGATTTAAACTTTAATACTATTTATCCCACGGTCTGGAATTGGGGTTATACACTCTATCCTTCTAAGGTAGCAGAAAAAGTGACGGGACGAGCGCTCGATCCCCATGAATCTTTAAAAAATCGCGACTTTTTAAAGGAAATAATTAGCCAAGGTCATCGGAAAAAATTAAGAATTATTCCCTGGTTTGAATTTGGTTTTATGGCTCCTGCGGATTCAGAATTAGCCAAACGGCATCCCGATTGGTTAACCCAAAGACAGGATAAAAGCGTAATTTGGTGGGAAGGAAAAGTGCATCAACGGGTGTGGTTAAATCCCTTACATCCGCAAGTACAAAACTTTATTACGGATTTAGTCAGCGAGATTATTACTAACTACGATATAGAAGGAATTCAGTTTGATGACCATTTTGGTTATCCCGCCGATTTTGGCTATGATGAAACCACAATTAAACTCTATCAAAGGGAACATTCTGGACAATTACCACCGCAAGATTATCAAGATAAAGCATGGATTCAATGGCGGGCCGATAAAATTACTGATTATATGAATAGTTTAGCCCAGACGATTAAAAAGCAGCAACCTAGAGCGATTATTTCCCTATCTCCTAATCCCTACACTTTCTCCCTACAATCCTATCTTTTAGATTGGCAAAAATGGCAAGAAAAAAACTTGATTGATGAGTTAATAATACAAGTGTATCGAACTGATATGAACGCCTTTGACTGGGAATTATCACAACCAGAATTACAGCAAGCTAGGCAATCTATCCCCGTAGCTATTGGGATTTTATCTGGTTTAAAAGGTCGTCCGATTCCGATGGTTAATATTACTCAACAAGTGAAAAAATCGAGACAACAAAATTTTGGTGTTTCTTTCTTTTTCTACGAAACTTTATGGAATATGAGTAATGAATCTCCTTCCTATCGACGCAGGATTTTTCGGGAAATACTCCAGTCTGCTAATCCTCGCTAAAATTAGGTAAAATTGCTGACTTTAAGCAAAGTTATCGCCCTAACCTGGCTATAGTTTCTTAAGTTTATCTTTAAATTAAGTAGGGAGGCACAATTATTTGTAGGATGGGTTAGCAGTAGCGTAAACCATGCAGGCGTTGGGTTTCATGCTTCAACCCAACCTACGTTCATCTTATATTTAATTCTACCCACCTACTTAAGAAAAAGCAGCAGGGAGAAACTAAAATCGCTAGAATGAAAAAAGACTCTCCCTTATCACTTTATTTATGCTGATCAGACATAACCGAAGCTCGATCGCTAAACCTATTTTACTGTTTCTTGGCTGCCTTGTGATCGGGCAGTTGGGGGTATTAGTGGTAGCCAATAGCCTCTGGTTTACCGAGATGGGTTATTTAAACACTTTCCTGAAACAATTATCTTGGCAACTAGGATTAGGTTGGGGAAGTGCGATTCTTTCTCTA
>NZ_JASJFG010000497.1:0-1780 GCF_030065375.1 Microcystis sp. M49636_WE2
CAAAAGTGGCAATATTTTGGGAGTTAATCCCAAATTCTTCCCCTTGAATTAAACTAAAAACGATCGAGCGGACGGCATTCGACCAAGGGGGATCACCATCGGCCACGGCTGGGGCCAAGGGTTCCTTAGATATTACCACTTCTAATAATTGATGATCCTCTGGTCGGGGAAAAACCGAGCGCCGGGCCACCAATTGGGAGCGATCGGAGGTGACAGCCTGACAACGCCCCGCCTGATAAGCTGTATATAAAGCCTCCACATCATCGGAAACGATCGGTTTATAGCCTTGAACTGCCGCTTTTGCCATGGCATCGGCCAGATTTTGTTCTGTGGTGGTTCCCGATAGCACACAAATGGACTTTCCGCTCAAATCTTCTAATTTCTTAACATTACTGGCTTTCGTGGCCATAATTCCCTGACCATCATAGAAAACCGGGGTGATAAACTCCATCCCCAGGGCGGTATCCCGGTTAATCGTCCAGGTGGTGTTGCGACTGAGGATATCCACTTCTCCCGTCTGTACGGCAGTAAATCTCTCTTGAGGGCTAAGTTTACGATATTCGACTTTGGACGGATCATTAAAGAGAGCCGCCGCAATAGCTCGGCAAATTTGCACATCTAAGCCCGAATATTCGCCTTTTTCATTAACAAAGCTAAACCCCGGCACTTCTCCGTTAATGCCACAAATTAACTTACCGCGATTTTTCACCGTTTGCAAGCGGCCAGCATCGGGACTACTTGCGGTGTTAGAACTAGAATTAGGTTGATTTTCCGTCCCACAGGCAGTAATTAGCAGTAACAGCAGGGAAAATGCACAAAAACGCCACTTTAGCATAGATATTCTCTGAAAAATTTTTTTAGTCACTTAACTTTAGCGGAAAGACCAGAGCAAGCTTAACAGTATAGCCACGATCGCACCGATAACCGTATTGATCACATTGACTAATTCATTAGTTAACCACAGAAAGCGGGTTTGTAGGGTAGCACCGATGATACTTTCGATATTGGTGGCGATAAATGCCGCAATTACGCACCATAACACACCAAGAAGATCGATCGCACCGATAGCCCATGCTAACAGGGAAATCGCCGTGGCTGCCAGCAAACCGGCGAGCGTTCCCTCTAAACTAACAGCCCCTTCCGTTCCCCGGGGGACGGATTTAAAATTAGTGATTAGATAAGTAGTTTTACCGTAAGCTTTGCCCACCTCACTGGCAGTAGTATCGGCTAATTTGGTGCTAAAACTAGCCACATAAGCGAGTCTTAAGAGGTAATCCCAGGGAGAAGCGGCAAAAAGACTGAGGATAGCGCAAATTGCCCCCGCTAAAGCGGAACCCCAGACATTTTCAGGACCGCGCACCCCCGCTCTTTTTTCGGCAATTCCCTCTGCTTCCTTGCGAGCTAACCCGATGCGGGTGACAGTAGAACCGACGAGGAAATAGAATAAAACAATTAGATAACCGCGCCATCCCAAGCTTCCCCAGACAATCACCCCTAAAAACCAAGCATGGAGATAACCCATCGGAGTTAAGAGCTTTTTTGGGGCAATTGCAGCGATTCCGAGCAGCACGGTATTGAGAAGAATAGCGACGAGCCAAGGATTAGTTAACATAGTATCTGGGCAAAGTTTACCTCCCCTATTGTATCGATCGAGTTCATGAAAACTAATCAACCTTATCAACCTCTTTTACTGCGAATTCTGCACGGATTCACGGGAATTGCCCTCATTGCCGCCATGGTTACGGCCTATTGGACCTATGATACTTTTGACGGTCGTTGG
>NZ_JASJFG010000401.1:0-3390 GCF_030065375.1 Microcystis sp. M49636_WE2
AAAATATCTACTACAACCCCGATTTTTTCTCCTGTCAGGTGATGATAAACCTCTAAGTTTACTAGCTCACTAACATGATATTCATCCGCTTTTAGGCGAGGTTTTTCTAGTTTATTCGCCCATAATTTATATCCGCGCAAAGCTTCGGCTTGTTCCCGATTTTCAACCCCCTCTAACTTGATAACATAAACATTTTTTCCCGGTAGCTCACGTCCCCTGAGCAGAGTAATTTCTTGGATTTCTCCCCCCTGGGCCCCTTGTATTCCCCTAATACCTCGCTTCTGAAAACGTTCGGGAAAATCTGATACCGATAAAACTCGCAATTCTCCCTCCAGTCCCTGGGGTGCTACTATTGTCCCAATTTCTAGCCAATTTTCTTCCATTGTCTCGACATTTTTTGCTATAGCTTTCCCTAGTATATAGCCTTTTTTGTCTCGCTCCTAGATTTTAAAAGTCTTGGTAAGGTAAAATTTTTAGTTGACCTCTACTCCTGACCATTTTTTGACTTTTTACTGGTGACTTTTTACTGAATTATGACTATTTGGCAAGCGGATTTTTATAAATCTTCATCTTCTCCTCCTCCTGAGACAGTCTGGCAATTGTTAATTTTCGATCCTCTCGGTCATCTTATTTATGAAAATTCCTGTCCCCAATCCCAAGCTAATAGCGACTGGTTAACCCAACAGTTACAGCAAGCTTGTCAAGTCTCCTCCCCAGAAATTATCCAAGTTTTTCGCCCCCAATGCGCCAATTTATTTCTCCTCGCTGGTCAAAATTTACAGATCAAAGTCGAGTTAACCCGTCACGTTAATGCCCTGAAAAAACAGCTAGAATTGCGGCAAATCCCCATAAATATCGACTCTCCTCCACCACAACCCCTACCCGACCAATTTTTAGGTCAAGAGTGGCGTTTTGCTCGTTTTCCCGCCGTTGATTTAGTTAATTTTTTTGGCGATCGCCGAATACCGATTCTTTCCCTACCAGAGGCCTTTTACCCTTTAAAACTAGGTTTAGCCTCCACTCTAATGATCCCCGGTGTGGTTATTACCGGTGGTAAAAAATCTCTGGCCATCGCTCGTTGGTTGGAGGAAATTAACCCAGTATTTATCGATCATATTCCCACAGAAAGGGGGCGATCGGGCGGTTTAGTCTTGGAATCGGGCCTAAATGAACGTTGGATTTTCCTAACCTACGAGGATGAAGAAGTGGCCCTGGCAGCCAATGTTTATCAGGCAACCAAACAGGAAAGCCAAGGTTTGCACTTTCTCCTCATACAACCGGATGATTCTGGTCGCACTTTTACCGGCTTTTGGCTACTGAAACAAGTTTAACCCCCAAGCTGTCCCCAAGAGGCAAAGAATGCCGGCTAAACCCGCTAAAGGTTGGTTATAGATACCTTTAACCCAAGCTAACCCAGAATCGCTGTAAGACATCAATTCGGCACTGTCTAGCAACGCTAATCCCCACACCCAACCGCTATGAAGTCCCCAAGCTAATCCTAAACTACCATGATCGATCGCCCGCGCCCAGACCAGAACCATGCCCATCAGAAATAAACCGGGTAGTTGCGGCAGCGTTTGCTGACGTTCCCAAAGCAGATGCAGCAGGGCAAAAATTAGGCTAGAAATGGCTCCCGCCACCCAAAAACCGTATTCTTGGCTTAATTGGCTCAAAAAGATGCCCCTAAAGATTAATTCCTCGGTAATACCCACCCAGAGGGCCACTATCAACAGGGGTAAACTCAAGGAAAAAGCACGAGTTAGATTTTTGGGCTGCCAATGTACCCAGGCCAAAATCCCCTCTAGGAAAAAAATTATCCCTAATCCCACCACTGCCAGGATTAATCCTTTAGTTAGGGAGATAAATAGGGAAAATGACCAAATTAATCCGTAATTATCGAGGCTGCTCCCCTCTATCTTCAATAATCCCCAGATAACTAAGGGAGCCAAGACGTAAAGAGAGGCCACCATGGGCAATTTTTGGTCAGGTTTTGTCCCTTGCAGCGGTTGCCATCCCAAACGACTCCCTAAACCAATGGCAATGGGCAGCCAGAGAATTAACCAGGCTAACAGGAAAATAATAATTTTTATTAAGGCGGTAATCTCCATTGTCAATTAGGGGTGTGGGGTGTGGGGTGTGGGGTGTAGGGTGTGGGGTGTGGGAAGAATAAACAAAAATAATCTCCTGAATACTAACTCGGAGTCTCCTGTCTCCTAACACCCATAAAACCAACCCCCTAGGCATAGGACAACTGTGGAACTTTGCTCTGGTAAAGCCTAGCTCCAACAAAAATCCATCCCTAGGGGGTTGCGAAAAAGAAGAAAAAGTGCTTAAGGAAAACCCCTCAAGTTGATAAAAGAGGCGGTCAGGGGTTAGAATTAGGGGTAAGAATCTATATTGTCTTTTTGGTCGGTCTTGTCAAAACTAGCCCTTTTGACTGCCGATTTTTTTTCCTTATCCCTACTCCGTAACCTATTTAAGCTTCTACCGATTCTTCTGATTCCGTTTGTTTGAGGTGGATGTGCTTGTAGCCAAGTTTGATTTCAAACTCATCGCCGGGCTGCAAGTTCATTTGTTCGGTATAGGTGGAACCGATGACGATTTGACCATTTTTGTGGACACTAACCCGGAAAGTGGGTTCGCGGCCACGGCCATCTTTAGTGCCTTCGGGATCGAGAGGAACCCCTTTTGCACCCAAAACAGCATCGTAAAAGTCGGTTAAATTGACCCGAACTTGGCCATCTTTACTTTGAGAGTAGTAACCACAACGTTTTGCCGTTTCGCGACGGGGTAAGTGGGATAACTCTTTGACTTTTTGTAGTAGAGCTTTCCCGGTTAGGGGAGTAGGAGAGATGTCACTCATGGTACTTTTTAATGTTCCTTGATTTTTGACTGACTGTCAATTAAGTTTACACTGACAAATTGATCATACCAAAAATCTTGCCAAAAATGTCTAGAGGGGAATAATAAATTTTTTAAAACTGATGGTTCGGTGATGACAATCGTGCTAAGAAGACCCCGGACTAGGTAGTAAGTGTAAACCTTGTGGGGGAGAGGAAATTTTTGGTCAATACTCTGGCAATTTTTGGTCGGGTGCGAGGAAAACAGGGGGGAGAAAGTAAGTCCATAAAACTGTTTAAGCTATACCTAGCAAGGAATAGAGAAAATATACTTGTGGTTGTAGTTGGCAAAAAACTAATGACCCAGAGCAGTAAATCCGGGGTGATTAAACTGTTTTCGATCGACTTGCCCATCTATCATTAGGCCTAGATACCCACCCCTTGGCTCAACCGACCGGGGAAAATCTTAAGGATTAATTACCATTACTAGCTCCCCTTTGGCCCGTTAACATCGATTATCCTGAGTATTAGGAGTCCCTCATCCCCGTGC
>NZ_JASJFG010000287.1:0-1057 GCF_030065375.1 Microcystis sp. M49636_WE2
CTAGACAATAACGCAGTAATTGCGCCCCGATGCCCTTGGGTTCGCTTAAAGACTCCCCTGGATGCACCCGCACCTGTTCCACCCGCCAAGTGCTGCGACTACTATTAAAAGGGGTGACTTGGATTGCCCCGCGAATTTTCCTTTCTTCTCCCCGATCCGCCGTAGACTCAGCTACATAGACATGAAAACGGTGTTGGAGAGGATTGGGAAAAAGACTGAGAATTTTAAACAACCCAAACCAAGGGCGCACCCGTTGCACCTGCGTGCGGAAATTTTGGGCGCGACGATCAATATCCTCATCGAAGTCATCTAGGGTTAAAGCTTCAATGTCTTCCAAATCCCGATATTGTACGGGACGGATTGGGCGATCGCTAAAATCGTCCCCTTGGGGAACAGGAGAAGTGGTCATGGCTCTGGGGTAAATATCGTCTATGCACCTATCTTACCGTAGAATCTAGAGGCACTTCCCCACCAATAACAATTTCTGAGGGATCATAGGGGACCACCACAGAAAGAACACCTCGATCGGTAGCTGGGGTTTTCTGGCCAAATTTCCGATCATGACAATTCGATGCTACAATAACGGACGGTTAATCAGTCCGAATTTGCAGTAAAAGTCTTTGAGTCAATCTGTAGATACCACTAACACCCTAGACACTCTAGCTCAAGAACTAGCCGCCATTCAGCAGACCGGTTCTAAGCGCGTCGCCTTATTGGGTTCCCGTCACGTTCCCATCACACACCAGCAATTGATCGAAATGATGGCCTATGCCCTCGTGCTGGGGGGCAATCGGATTATGACCTCCGGGGCGACGGGAACCAATTCCGCCGTCATTAAGGGGGCAATGCGGGCAGATCCTAATCTGTTAACCGTGATCTTACCCCAAAGTCTCGATCGCCAGCCCCTGGAATCCCAAGAACAACTCCAGCAGGTTATCCATCTGGTGGAATGTCCCGAAAATGACCATCTATCCCTAGGGGAAGCCAGCAGCCTCTGTAATCGCGAGATTATCAATCGTTGTCAACAGTTAATCTGTTTTGCTTTCCACGACAGTCA
>NZ_JASJFG010000549.1:0-3153 GCF_030065375.1 Microcystis sp. M49636_WE2
AAAAACGGCCGATGAATCAAATCATCAATGAGGCGCTAGAGGCCTATTTCAGCCAAAAATCCTAATCAGTTATCAAGGTGGGACTTAACCCACCTTTTTTTAATTAGTATATTCATAGGGTCGGTCTGTCGAAAAAATCATCGTCCATCACATCATCTTGGTTACGCGATATGGTGCAACAATTGGGGCAGTTTCTCAACCTTCAAGCGGGAAGTATAGAGGAATATCAGGAGTTTTTATCAGAAGTCTTACAAGCAGAATGGGAGAGTAATAGCGATCCTGCGGTGGTTTATCCTATCCTACAACGCGGTCAACATCTGTTAGATGATACCTTTGCCCAACTGTTGCAACAATGGGCTAGAAATGTGTTTTCTCAAGGGAAACCAGAAGAAGTAGCAGGGATTGCCGGGGTGATTCAGAATTTATGTGTTGATATTCAAAATTTTCCCTTGGGAAGTTGGGCTAATAATCCAGAAATCGCTATTACAGGCTATCAGACCCTCTTAGAAGTATATACCCGTCAAGCTTCTCCTGAAAAATGGGCAAGGATACAAAATAATCTGGGGAATGCTTATAATAAGCGCATCAGAGGGGAAAGGGCAGAAAATTTAGAGTTAGCTATTGTTGCTTATAACCAGTCTTTAGAAGTCTGTACCCGTGATGCTTTTCCTTATGAATGGGCAAACACACAAAATAATCTGGGTACTGCTTATAGTAATCGCATCAGAGGGGAAAGAGCAGATAATCTAGAGTTAGCTATTGTTGCTTATAACCAGTCTTTAGAAGTCTATACCCGTGATGCTGATGCTTTTCCTTATGAATGGGCAAGGAGACGAAATAATCTGGGTGCTGCTTATAGTAAGCGCATCAGAGGGGAAAGGGCAGAAAATTTAGAGTTAGCTATTGTTGCTTGTAACCAGTCTTTAGAAGACTATACCCGTGATGCTTTTCCTTATGAATGGGCAGTAACACAAAATAATCTGGGTAATGCTTATAGTAAGCGCATTCTTGGGGAAAAGGCAGATAATCTAGAGTTAGCGATTGTTGCTTATAACCTGTCATTAGAAGTCTATACCCGTGATGCTTTTCCTGAAGATTGGGCAGTAACACAAAATAATCTAGGGACTGCTTACATAAACAGAATCAAAGGAGACATAGTAGAGAATATAGAAACCGCAATTTTCTGTTATCAAGAAGCCTTAAAAATTCGTACTTTTGATGTCTTTCCTCTTGACTGGGCAACTACTCAAAATAATTTAGGCAATGCTTATAGTGAACGAATTAGAGGCAATAAAGCCGAGAATATCGAAAATGCAATTGTCTGTTATCAAGAAGCCTTAAAAATTTATACCCGTCAAGCCTTTCCAGGAGATTGGGCAGAGACACAATATAATTTAGCCAATACTCTCAGAGAACGATTTAAACTTCTTGGTAAAGTGACAGACATTCAACAAGCAATTAACTCTTATAAACAAGCTGGAGAAATTATTGAAAAAACCGAAGACAAAACCTTATATTTTAACTATTCCTATCAATTAGGAAAAGCTTTATTTGAGGGCGGATATTATACAGAAGCTATTGAACACTTAGAAAATTGTCAGCAACTTTATCAAAAACAAAAGGATATTAGTAGTTTGGCTCCAATTTTATTGGAACTTGCCCGTCTCTATCATCGCACTGGTAGGCTCGAACAGGCAAGACTTTATTTTAAAGATTCTTTACGTCTATTCCGTCGTTTAGGTGATCAAGATAATGTGGCTTCTGTGACAACTGCACTGGGCAATCTAGAAATACAAATTGGCAAGATTTCCCAAGCTTGTAGTCATTTAAAAGAGGCACAAACATATTATCAAGAAAAAAATAATTCAGAACGACTAGAGGAAATTAATTATCTACTAAAAATTCTACAATCTGCGTAAAAAATGTCAAGACTCAGCCGTTATCAATCAACTCTCAAAAAATGGGGACTGATAGAAAATCCTTTTCGACCAACTCCCCCCGATGATCGCAAAAAATTAGCAAAGATTTTTTATGGACGAGATCAAGTTTTAGATATAGTTATTCCGACCCTCTATGAAGGACGTAATATCTTAGTTAGGGGGGCTTGGGGTATTGGTAAAACTGCCTTAATTTTTAATTTAATTAACCAGTTACAACAGGAAGTTAACCAATTAAATGAAAAAATGTTATTGCTTTATATTAGCAGTATTCCTGGGGAAAGTTCCACGGAATTTTATCGTGCTTTATTATTAGCTGTAGCCGATAGTTTAGCGGATAGTGATCAAGAATCAGAAGACATTGCTAATACGCTTTTAGGGTATTCTATTCAACGCAATAAAACCACTACTGAAGGACAAGTTAAATTAGGCTTTTTATCCTTTGGCAAAAAGGAAGAATCCCCTGCTAATCAACTGACTCCCACTGCCAATGCTGATCCCTATCCTTTACTCATTCGTTTATTAAATAGAGCCGAAGAAATTTATTCTCGTATTGTTATTGCTATTGATGATTTTGACAAAAAAGACCCCATTGTTGTCCAGACAATTTTAGAAAGTAGTTTAGATTTATTTCGGATGGGAAAACATCGGGGATTTATTATGACAGGAAGAGGCTTTACCGAGTTTCAAGAAGCAACCTTAAAAGCCCTTGGTATCTTTTCTGAAGATATTCCCCTTGAACCCATGAGTCAAGATGATTTACGTCACATTGCTATTAATTATCTTAATAGTGCCAGAAACGAACAGCGAAATGATCCCTATCCTTTCACAGAGGAAGTCATCAATTTAATTACGGGTTACGCTCAAGGAATTCCTCGAGAACTGAATACTATCTGTGAAAAAGTATTACGGCAAGCTGCTTCAGAAGGATATGAAATTATTGATGAAACTGCTTTTTATTCAATTTGGCAAATCCTTCAAAAAGACTTTACTGATTATTTAAGTCCTCAGTTTCGTCATTTATTATACGTTGCTCATCAAGCCGGTGGCATTAGTGAGAATATTTCTGATCAAACTTTGGCTAAACTTGATGCTATAACCTTTGTTGCTCTCTTGCCCCAACTTAAATCGATGGAAGAACAAGGATTATTAATTCGTCAAGAAGATCAAAGCGGTTTTCGTTTTGTTCCTTCCCAATTATTTCAACCTAAGTTAC
>NZ_JASJFG010000254.1:0-2575 GCF_030065375.1 Microcystis sp. M49636_WE2
CATCGTTTGCGAGGAAATAATGCCTAAAAAGCTCAAAATCAATTGAATAACGGGAATTTGAAAGGCGATGCCGGTACTAAACAGCAAAAGTAAGACAAATTCAAAATAGCGCTCGATCGACCAAGCTTGTTCGACCACTTCCGCCCCATAACTGACAAAAAAGTTTAAAGCGGCGGGAATCAGGGCAATATAGGCAAAAAATAAACCGGCAAAAAATAAAACACTCGATCCTAACACTACCGGGACAATTAAACGCCGTTCGCGACGGGTTAACCCCGGCAGCACAAAGAGGATAATTTGCAAGAGAATGACGGGACTAGCCACCAGTATGCCGCTATATCCAGCTACTTTTAGGGAGACGAAAAAAAATTCTCCCGGAGCTAACTGCAAAAATTTTACCCCTTGGGCGGGGACTTCCAGCACTTGTACTAGGGGTTTAACGAAGATAAAACATCCCACCGCACCCACAGCCACGGCAATTAAACTATAAAAAATCCGGCGCCGCAACTCCTCCAAGTGGTCAAATAAGGACATTTCCACTTCTCCGGGTAACTCATCGAGGAATTCAGGACTGTCTGGGGGCGGGGTTTTTACTTCTGTCGATGACATGGCTTTGGCTCGATCGTTCTCTACTCAAGCCTTTATCCTAGCATTGATAACCCTTAGCTATTAGCCGTCAGCTATCAGAATCATTCCAACATCGTCGGGTTTGCTCGGTGACAGGTTGCCAATCGAGTTTGAATTAAGTGGAAAATTCTCCCTGATAGCGATCGCACTATTCTCAGGGTTCAGGTGGAATCTGTAACTGCAAGTCTTCAATCAGTGACGGGATTTCAGCCTGAACCACATCCCATACAATATTGAGGTTGACATCATCATATTCATGTACTAACCGATTTCTCATTCCATTAATTTCTTGCCAAGCAATGTTGGGAAAGGTCTGGCGGGTTGTTTCGGAAACTCGTCTGGCTGCTTCGGCAATCACCAATAGCCGTCGAATGACTGAATCTTGAAGCTGCACATTGGCGACGAACTCAGCTTTTGAGCATTGAGCCGTGTAGGTCATGATCAGTTCTGCGGATTGCAGTATATCAAGCAGGAATTGAAGATCCCGTTGCATAAATCACCTGGGCAGAGGAAAGAATTTCGTGGCGGCGTAAATAGTTACGGCTAGTTTCAATACCTTGACGGGTAATCAGATCAATGTCTCGGTGAAACATCGTTTTTAACTCTGCTTCCATCTGATCGAGGCTGCTGAAGGTGGGGTGTGCCTCTGGGTGAAACTGCACCATAATATCAATATCGCTGTCCGGGCGAAAGTCATCGCGCAGGACAGAGCCGAAAAGGGCAAATTCGGTCACTTGCCAGCGTTGGCAGAAATCAGCAATTTTTTCCGTCGGCAGATCGATGGCACCTCTCAAGCGGGCGACTGCCGCTGCCTCAGCTAAATCCATTGCTTGTTGGTGAAACGTTTGAATCTGGCTCATTGAAGTAAGGCTCCTCCAGGATTCTGTTTTGTGCTAACGACAGAGATCGGGCGACTGAACTCCACCACAATGATATAGGCTGGCAACCCTTCTGGGTCAGATGCACCAGTTTGTTCGATTTTCTGCTTGACTCTGGCATTAATTTTACTGCGATTGCCGTTATTGCCCCACAGAAACTAGAGGCTCAATTTTACCTTAAATGTCGGCTTGAAGGAACTCTCGGTTTTACCTCGGAGATGAAAGGTTACGCCAATATAAAACAGCACTTCGACAGGCTCAGTGTCCACACTTCAACACATTTCGACAAGCTCAATGTAAAGGCTCAGTGACACGAAGCACAGCTAAAAATAAGCGACCCTGTTGCAATTCTTGCCCCTCTATTTTAACCTAAACATTGGGAATCTTCGCTAACATTCCTCAACTGAGACCACCAGAGCGGCATCGCACTCTAACCCACAGTTTCAATAAATGTACATGGTGCGTTCCCCAAAAATCGATCGGTGGAGCAGTAGGAGTCACATTAGGGAACGCACCCTACAAGAACGGCGATCGCACTGGGAATTGATTTTGCTGATGGCAATGTGTTATTCATACTTTTATCCGCCCAACGTTCCTGTTATGTTGCCTGCATAGAACTCATTTTGGCTTCATCCAATCTTTGAGAACAGCCTTACCAACACTGACATACGGATTGTCCAAAAACTCCTCAATTGCAGCTTCACCACCCGTTTGTAACGCACCGACAACACGACGCTTGAAACTAGGAGTGGTTTCATCACTCACGTAAGCCACCTTTTCAGCTTCAGTAACGCTTGGATTAGTTTGTTCTAGCTGTTTGAGAAGACGCTGAATCTCCGCTGCCGCCTCAGCAAGAGTCTGCTTTTGATCTAATTGAACGAATGTATTGTTGTCAGATCCAGCATATTTGCCAATAGCAGTACCTTGACTAACATTGTAATAGTCTCCCTCAACACCTAATCTTATTCCTCCTAGAAGACTCCCAATCTCGCTCTTTAGACCTCTAATCTGTTCACGTAGTCGAAATTGATCAGGTACAGAACTTGTAGTCATTAATTCTTCTTCTAGTA
>NZ_JASJFG010000038.1:0-1459 GCF_030065375.1 Microcystis sp. M49636_WE2
CAGCAGCTTAACAGGAGTCGCACTCATGGTTCTGGTATTTGTAAATCTCGACAAATTTTTCGCGTCAAGAATTCATTGATTTCACGATGGCGCGGAATGGCTGAAGATTTCTGATTGACACGATTTACATAAATCGTATGATTGCCGCCTTCTCTTAAGAATTCACAGCCATAATTTTCTAAATGACGAATTAAGTTTATACGTTTCATGCAGCCCAGAAAGTAACAGACTCTCGAATCACTTCTTGTCCTTGCAGTTGCTCTTCAGCTAATATACGATTAGCTTCTAAAACTAGCTCAATTGCTTCTTCTAAATTACTTCTAGTTTCTTCTAGAGTCTCTCCTTGAGTATTAGCTCCTGGCAATTCTTCGACAAAACCAATATAGCCTTCGGGAACTTTCTGGAATATTTTTGTTAGTTTTAGTTGCATGATTTACCTCAGAATTTTAAATTATATCACCCACCATCATTAAAGTTAGCGGTGCGTTACGGCTGCTGAAGTGAAGCTAACGATATAATCGGATACAGCCCAAGCTGCATAATTAAGAGCCTGACGAATATCTTCCTCCTCCAACTCTGGATAAGCCTCTAAGATTTCCTGAATAGATAACTGACTAGCCAACAGTTTCAAAACAAATCCTACAGTGATACGCATTCCTCGAATCATTGGCTGTCCAAGACATATTTGTGGATTAACAGTAATACGGTCTAGCTCTCTAATCACCGTGGAACTCCTGAGATAAACTCCTCCTGTATTGTTACATACAGCAATGAATGTTGAGCAAGTTTCTGCGCTGCTGCGTGTGAATTAAGCGGCGACGAGAGTAAATATACAGCATTTATCCACCAACTAACACCAATCACGGGTTGAGGTTTCGTTGAGGACATCGAGAGGGAAAAGCCTTTTTGGATATTCTGAGCGTTAGCGGTGGTTTTAGAATACACCATCTCTAGGAGCCTATCTTGCTATAATGTAAACTGTCAGGAGTCATTTTGGAAACCATCATGGAAATAAAAAACATTAAACAAAAAGCCAGAAATTTAATCGATAAATTGCCGGATAATTCTACATGGGATGATTTGATGTATGAGATTTATGTGAGACAGGCAATTGAAGCAGGATTAGCCGATAGTGAGGCGGAAAAGGTTATTTCTGTGGCAGAAGTACGCACTAAGTTCAAGCTAGAGCCATGAAAGTTTTCTGGACAGAAACCGCCGTTAATCATTTATCATCCATCTACAACTACATATCACAAAACTCCCCTCAATATGCTCAAAGACTGGTGGAAAGATTGACCAGACGCTCAGAACAGATTGCTAATTTTCCCTTTTCGGGTCGTCTTGTTCCGGAGTTTGAAACTGAGCAGATCCGAGAAGTTATCGAGGGTTCTTATCGCATAATTTATTATATCAAGCCTGAGCAAATCGATGTTATTGCGGTACTTCATGCTGCCCGAAA
>NZ_JASJFG010000188.1:0-1816 GCF_030065375.1 Microcystis sp. M49636_WE2
AAAAGAATCACCTAAATAGCGACGAATACCGTAATCTCCCTGAAGGTGAACGATAACATTATTAAGAATTTGATCGGCGATATTTGTCTCCACCACTTGTAAGGGATAAATCAAAAAAAGTAGGGCTGCATCATAACTTCTTGCCTGCGCTACTGGTAGAAGACACTCGGCTGGTAAAATACGGTATAAAGCTTGTTCTCCTATCTCAATTAAGTCCGCTAAAAATGCCGGTGTAATCCTGCGATTTTCGGCTGTGAGATTTATCTCTGTCTCGATTAATAACCTTTTTAATTCGCGTAATCCCGCTACCACAACCCCGATGCTAGATGCTTCTATTTTGCGGGTTTCTTCCCAGTGACCGCTATCCTCATCCTGCCAATAACTAATCGCTTGAAAATATAAGGGGAATAGGGCAATTGTTTCTAGACAATGGGGGGAAAGCTGAATATATTTTTCCCGTGCTAAACGACAATAAAACCAGAGAAAATAGCCAAGGGCATCATTTTGTGCGTGTTGCCAAACTTGGTCAATTTCCGTCAGTGTACGTCCCTCAAAACGAATATGAGGACGTTCCATGATCTTTTCAGGATTAACTCGACCTTGGATAATATTAATAAAACGCCTTTGGAACTTTTGAAAATAGTTCATCAAAGTCTGAATATTCTTGACAGCGATCGCTGTCTGTCCGATAATATAGTGAGAATAAGCCAGATAAACGTTATCCCTCAGCCAAACATTGGCATATCCCGTGTATTCTGTCTCATTACTGACTAATGCTGCTGGAAATAAGCCATTTTCTAGCCGGGGAAAACTCAAGACATCATTTTCCGACAAAAACGCAGATAATCTCTGAATATCCTCCAGAGAGTAGCGGTATTTAATGAAATCGAGAATTTTTTCGTTGTGAACAACTAGCATCGGCAAAATACCCCAATAATCTGCTCAAAAACGAATTTATCCCGATAAATTCTACTGAGAAACCCAAAAAATGCGTCTTTGATTAGGATCCCGTCGGGGACTTTGTTCCCCCATGACTTGCCGCGCTTGACTAGGATCGAAGCTGCGAGTAAATTGACCGCGTAATTGATTGACGCGTTCCTCCTTTTCTTGGACTGCCAGACGTACTTCTTCCAGTTTTGCCTGTTGCATCTGTTGGTAGGGTAGCAAACGAGCGATCGCAAAAACTGCCGTGATGGAAAGACCGCTATAGGCAATAATTCGCAGCCAAATCTCGATAATTTGCCAATTTTGGGATTTATTGCCGCTTTTTGGCTTTTTTGGTGTTTTTTTGTCGGTTTGGTTTCGTGTTCGTGCGGTCATAGATTTATGAGTACAAGTAAAATCGGTCAGAAAGGTGGCTAAGTAGCTGGTTATAATTTAAAAATGGATTTTGCCTTTAATCCCCCCTTGATCAGGGGGGTGGGGATCCCCCCTTAATCCCCCCTTGATAAGGGGGGTGGGGATCCCCCCTTAATCCCCCCTTGATAAGGGGGGTGGGGATCCCCCCTTAATCCCCCCTTGATAAGGGGGGCATCTGACAACTTTTAACGCCTACCTACTTAATTACTTTCAATTTACACCTAATCACTGATAACTGATGACCGATAACCAAAAAAACCCCAATCGGTCTATCCTATAGCTAGGTCAGACGGGATCAGGGTTTATTGAAAGCGACTTTACTTATAAAGTTCCGTCGCTAGACGAAAAGCCAAAATCCCGGGGATTAAAGCAATTACCAGAGCGACTAAAACTTGAGTATCAGAAAGCATTGCTGATTATCTCCTCATAAAGATATTCATCCAATACTTTCCGACAT
>NZ_JASJFG010000100.1:0-4026 GCF_030065375.1 Microcystis sp. M49636_WE2
CTTTAGAAATTAAACCCGATGACCATGAAGCTTGGTACGGCCGAGGGTTTGCGTTAGGTAATTTAGGCAGATTTGCAGAAGCGATCGCCTCCTTCGATCGAGCTTTAGAAATTAAACCCGATTACCATGAAGCTTGGAACAACCGAGGGATTGCGTTAGGTAATTTAGGCAGATTTGAAGAAGAGATCGCATCCTTCGACAAAGCTTTAGAATTTAAACCCGATGACCATCAAGCTTGGTACAACCGAGGGTTTGCGTTAGGTAATTTAGGCAGATTTGCAGAAGCGATCGCCTCTTACGACAAAGCTTTAGAAATTAAACCCGATTGCCATCAAGCTTGGTACGGCCGAGGGTTTGCGTTAGGTAATTTAGGCAGATTAGAAGAAGCGATCGCATCCTTCGACAAAGCTTTAGAATTTAAACCCGATGACCATCAAGCTTGGTACAACCGAGGGTTTGCGTTAGATGATTTAGGCAGATTTGAAGAAGCGATCGCATCCTACGATCGAGCTTTAGAAATTAAACCCGATGACCATCAAGCTTGGTACAACCGAGGGAGTGCGTTAGATGATTTAGGCAGATTTGAAGAAGCGATCGCATCCTACGATCGAGCTTTAGAAATTAAACCCGATTTGCATGAAGCTTGGTACAACCGAGGGGTTGCGTTAGGTAATTTAGGCAGATTTGAAGAAGAGATCGCATCCTACGATCGAGCTTTAGAAATTAAACCCGATAAGCATGAAGCTTGGGATAATCGAGGATATGTTTTAAGTTGTATGGGACGATATAAAGATGCACTAGAATCTTGTGATCGTGCTATTAAAATTAATCCAAATCATGCTAATGCTTACTACAATAAAGCTTGCTGTTATGGCTTACAAAATAATGTGGAATTAGCTATCGAAAACTTACAAAGCGCCATCAATCTTGATGTCGAATATCAAGATATGGCGAAAACAGATAAAGATTTTGAGCAGATTCGGGGAGATGAGCGGTTTCAGAGTTTCCTAAATCGAGTATAATAATATATATTTGTATTTTAGCTAAGGAGATATTCTATGACTAACACCTACACAGCTATCATTCAGCCAGACGGAGATTGGTGGATTGGTTGGATAGAAGAAATTCCGGGAGTTAACTGTCAAGAAGCATCTCGTGATCAGTTATTAGAAACCCTAAAAATTACTCTTAGCGAAGCATTAGAATTGAATAAACAGGAAGCAATTTCCGCTACTAGGGGAAACTACCAAGAAGAGAAAATTGTTGTATGAAACGCAAACAGTTTATTGATCACGTCCTGTAGGGGCGAAGCATTCGGATAGGAAATCTACGGTTTCAGCGATAAGTTATTGCCCGAATCTTCGCCCGTACTTTTTCAGCAAGTCCTAGCCATTCTTGGTAGTTTAACCCCCAATTAAATAAAAGATCTGCGATTCCAAGACATACCGGAGTGATAATTATCACAATTGGTCAATTCAGCAATGGGAAAAAGTTGCCAAACCTTTATTAACTTGTGAGGCAGTTATCACTGAATCCTGTTTTATTTTGTGAAGTAAATAAAGAGAGAAAATTATTCATGTCAAACAAAACTATTGATCTCAATCAAGTACAGTTAACTTTACAAGAACTACTTGCCTTAATAAAGGTAGATACTGAAATTATTATAACCGAAGGAAACAAGCCTGTAGCTCGTCTAATTCCTTGGGGAGATACTGAAAAAACAACGTCTGAAACTCCTTCTCCTAAGTTACGACAACCAGGACTACACGCTGGAAAAATTGGGACTAGCGAAGATTTTGATGAGCCACTTCCTGAAGAATTTTGGACAGGTGAATCATGAAATTTCTTTTAGATACCCATACATTTATTTGGTGGGATAGCGAACCAGAAAAACTCTCTCAAAGAGCTTTAGAACTGTGTAGAAATCCTAGTAATACGCTATTACTTAGTATTACAAGTATTTGGGAAATGCAAATCAAACTACAACTAGGTAAACTATCACTCAAGATACCTTTAGCAGAAATGATTAATACTCAGCAGGAAACTAACCAAATTGGCCTTTTATCAATTACAGTCAGCCATGTTTTAGCTTTAAATACTTTACCTAACATCCATAAAGATCCATTTGACCGCTTGTTAGTTGCTCAAGCTAATCTTGAAAATGCTAGACTGATTAGCCATGATTCAATATTAGCAAAATATCCTGTTCAGATAGATTGGTAGATAGGACTTGCTGAATAAATGTTAAATATAGACGAGGTAAGAGTTTTAGGGTTCTGTTTTGCTCTCACAGGTGCAAGATTTTGAGAGAATCGTCGTTCAAAACCTTGCGTCTTCATCGGCCCGCGTCCTGTAGGGGCGAAGCATTCGGACAATAACCTATCGGTGAAACCGTAGATTTTCTATCCGAATGCTTCGCCCGTACTTTTTCAGCAAGTCCTAGCCATTCTTGGTGGTTTAACCCCCAATTAAATAAAAGATCTGCGATTCCAAGACATACGGAAATTAGGGATATTCTCGCTAATAAAATCTGCAAAGATATCGGAATACCACTAATAAAATAAATCGTTCATCAGTCTTGATGTCAAATATCAGGATCTGGCAAAAACAGATAAAAATTTTGAGTAGATTCGGCGAGATAATCGGTTAAGTTAAGTAAATAAAAAAAGAGATAACTATCTATGTCGAAAGCAATCCCATCATCACAGTTAGGCGATAATAACTCTTAAGTTCCAACTTTCTATCCTAATCAGGAGACCGATTGCTATGACACTGGCAAATACCCACCTAAAAATCGAAAATCTCGCTCATTATATCATAAAAATCACAAAAAATACTTAATTTAATAAGACAACTAAATAATTGTTTAATCAGTAATTCTTGAGGAAATCTAAAATCAGAACCCAACTGGCAAAAAAAGTGAGAGAATAAAAACATAGTTCAGAGAGTAGAGGCTGTCAAGACAAGCTTTCCAGTCGTAAAATCCATAATTCCTGCCGGGTGAAGGCCGATAACTAACTTTCAAAAAAGCAGAATTCAATTTAGTAGAAAAAAATCGCAACAATCTGTCAATCTACTGAAAAAAGAGAGAAAACTTATGTTTTGTGAACAATGCGAACAAACCGCTAGTGGTAATGGTTGTCATCAGTGGGGAGCCTGTGGAAAAAGTCCCGAAGTCAACGCCGTTCAAGACTTATTAGTTTATTGTCTGCGGGGATTAGCATCGGTGGTTTTAAAAGCCAAAGAAGCGGCGATATCTACTCGCGAAGCCGATATTTTTACCTGCGAGTCGCTTTTCGCCACCATGACCAATGTTAACTTCGATCAAAGACGTTTTACCGATTATATTCAGCGTTGTTTAGAGATTCGGGAAAATTTAAAAGCACAATTGGGATCGCTGGACTGGTCTGCACTTGCTAACTATCAGCCTAATTTTAATGAGAGTCTAGTCAGCCAAGGTCAAGAAGTATCCTTAGAACTAATTGAAAAAGTGCAAGACCTCGATATTTTTTCCCTAAAGTTAACCGCTATCTACGGAGTTAAAGGTCTGGCTTCCTATACTTTCCACGCTCAGGAATTAGGTCAAGAGGATGACTCAGTTTATCAGGTTATCCAAGAGACTTTAGCGGCGATTGACCGGGGAGATTTAAACCTTAATGATTGGGTGGCAATCTGTCTAAAAGTCGGGGCCGCAAACCTGCGAGCCATGGAATTATTAGATCAAGGTCATACCGAAACCTACGGTCATCCCATACCGACAAATGTTCCCTTAAATCCGCGTCTAGGTAAAGCCATTTTAGTCTCCGGCCATGATATTAAACAATTAGCGGCTTTACTGGCACAAACTGCCAATACTGGGATAACAGTCTACACCCACGGAGAATTATTACCCGCCCACGGTTATCCAAAACTCAAAGAAAAATATCCCCATCTCTACGGTCATTATGGCACCGCCTGGCAAAATCAAACTAAAGAATTTGCTAAGTTTCCGGGGGCAATAGTTTTAACTACTAATTGTCTCATGCC
>NZ_JASJFG010000262.1:0-2331 GCF_030065375.1 Microcystis sp. M49636_WE2
AATTGGGGAATTGTTGACTGTATTTCTTTTATTGTAATGGAAGAGCGTAGAATAACGGAAGCATTAACAACGGATATTCATTTTCAGCAAGCTGGTTTTCGAGCTTTGTTGAGAGATTAATCTCAGGGCAGGCGATCGCCCCTTCTCATCCCAAAAAAAACGATCGCCTCTCCTCATTCTCAAAAAGCGATCGCACTCATCATCACAAAAAATGATCGCCCTTTGCGTTCCTATCCCAAGCAATGGCAATTTTAAAATTTAATCAACAAGATAATAGCGATCGCACTTTCAAAAGCCAAAGGAATTGCGGTCTTAAAGTTTGGTAGGTTGGGTTGAGGCACGAAACCCAACGCCAGTTGCGTAAACACCAATCCAATAAATGTTATTCTAACTTGATGCAATACCGTAGAGCAAAAACACCTGAAGCTACTTATTTTTTTACAGTTGTGACATACAATCGTCACAAAATTTTGTGTGAACCTGAAAATGTGGATTTACTACGAAATGCTTTTAAATATGTTATGCGACAACATCATTTTAAGATTGATGCTATTGTCATTTTACCAGATCACATTCATGCTCTTTGGACATTGCCTGAAACAGATGCAGATTTTTCAACTCGTTGGCGATTAATTAAAAGTTATTTTAGCCGTCAATGTCATTCTCAATATCAGGGTAAAATTTCAACATCTCGACAACATAAAGGAGAAAAGGCTATTTGGCAACGTCGCTTTTGGGAGCATCAAGTTCGAGATGGTCGCCAAGGGCGCGCCTACGGCGATCGAGATTTTGTTAATCATCTCGAATACATCCATTACAATCCCGTGCATCATGGATTAGTAAATGCTCCGAAAGATTGGCAACACTCCAGTTTTCATCGTTATGTTGAAGAAGGAATTTATGATCAGATGTGGGGGGCTTCAGAAAGGCTGATCTTTGATAGTGATATTGGTATGGAATAAAATGTAGGTTGGGTTTCGTCGTATCAACCGACAAGATCAACTAAAATTTTTCAAAAATTCGGTGGGTTGGGTTAAGGAACGCAACCCAACAAATTAAAAGATAATGGTGTTAATTCGTTTTGGAAAGGGGATATTTTCTGTGTAGAAATGTTGGGTTTCCTTTCGTCAACCCAACCTACAAGATCGGCGATCGCACTACAATATCAGCGATCGCTCAAGCTATAGCAATTGATTGATTTGAGCCGCTGTTAATGCCGTAGTGTAAATACGAAAATCACTGAGTTGACCTGCAAACTGCTCGTTAGCACCCGTTCCACTATCCTCTTTGCGACCAATCAGATAGAAATTTGGACTAGGTTTTAACGTGTAAGGATTATGTACGCGCGGATCTGGTTGAATTGTAGGCGAAACACTTCCCGCCGCTTTTCCACCAACATACAGGGTTGCTTTTGGTGACCGAAAGTCGATACCCCAATCGAATGTAATCGCAACATGAGTCAACTGTTTAGCAACCACAGATATAGTACCAACTAAACCAACTAAATCTTGAGTTGGATCAGAGCCTGCTGTTGGCAAATCTTTCCGCAGATTAATTGCAGGAAGCCCTCCCGCATTGATAGCAAAAAGTAATTGCCAATCATTTGCCTTCCAATTGCCAATCAGGATATTTCGGTTTGCCGTGCTATCAAGGAGAACCTTTGTAGCTATGGTAAAGCTAGTTGCATGAAGGTCTAATCGAGGTGTTGAGAAATAACCACCGAGTGGCAAAACCACCGTAGAAAGTTGTAAAACTAGGGCATTGCTTATGTCTGTCATTTTTTCCTCAAATTTTTGAAATTGGTACTTTGGAAAAATCGGCTTTCAGCTTACTTGGCTAATTGTCGAGTGACTGCGATCACTTTCTCTGATTAAGTGCGGTCTGCTTCGCAGTGCCTTCGGCAACACCGATTTTATTAGCAAGAAAAAGGTAATGTTGAGTTTTATCACCTCAATCCAACCTACAGATCGGCTGAAAACCTTGCCGCTTTTCACGGACTTGGGGTCATAATACCATGTTTCGTTTTCCTAGCAAAGCTAAGGTTAACAATTCGCAACTTCCCTATACACAGCACTAAGTAATACTAAATCTTGTTACAAAATCTAGCTTTTCCCGGTAAGCTGTTGACTATCTAGCCCACATTCCGCACCCTAGTCGTTGAAATCAAAAGTTGCTCTAGCCCTTGTATAGCTGAACTTCCCCCCATACATATATACTATAATAGCCGAAAACCCTTATCCATCAATGGATGTAACCCCTTAACTTTTCTTAATGTACCCATGTAATTTGTAACATTTCTTAATGGACAAGAATTCTCTCCATTTGCTAGAA
>NZ_JASJFG010000075.1:0-1438 GCF_030065375.1 Microcystis sp. M49636_WE2
CTTGGCTGTCTATATTTTAACCAATAAATTGCTGTATTGCAAGCATAGTCAGCTTTTAAAGATAAATTATTGTTTTATTGGTCAGCAATAATTGTCTGTTTTTTCTTTAATTTTACATGACAAGTTCGGAAGAGCCAAAATTTTGAAGACTTAAAAGGCAAAAGAATTGCCGTCCAAATTGGCACAACGGGAGCCTTAGAAGCGATAAAAATACCCGGGTCAGTGGTTAGTCAATTTGACTCGGCGGCTTTAGCTTTGCAGGAATTAATTAATGGTCGAGTTGATGCGGTAGTTAACGATAAACCCGTGACTTTGTATGCAATTAAACAAGCGGGTTTACGAGGTGTAAAAGTAGTCGGAGAATTATTAACGGAAGAATTCTACGGCATTGCTTTACCCAAAAATTCCCCCTATCTCCAGTTAATTAATGATGCTCTCGGTCGAGTCATAGAAAGTGGTCGGTACGATGCTATTTTTCGGCAATGGTTTGGAGAAAAACCGCCAGAATTACCCTTAGTTGCCCCAGCTTTAAAGAATTTACAGGAATCGAGTTTTAACTGGGGAGAATTATTCTATAACCTGATTTTTAAAGGGGTTCCCTGGACAATTCTGTTAACGGTTCTGTCTTTTCTGTTCGGGTTAATCGGCGGAACTTTAGTGGCTATTGCCCTGATTTCTCCCTACAAATGGTTAAAAATAATTTGCCGCATCTATGTGGATTTCTTTCGGGGAACACCGATGCTGGTGCAATTATTCTTGATCTATTTTGGTTTGCCCGGGTTGTTCCGAGAAATTGGCTTAAATATCGACTTAGATCGTTTACCGGCGGCCCTATTTGCCCTAAGTTTAAATGTAGCGGCCTATTTAGCTGAAATTATGCGCGGCGGTATTCAATCGATCGATAATGGTCAATGGGAAGCTTGTTCTAGTCTAGGAATGTCCCCAGTGCAAACCATGCGCGAGGTGATTTTTCCCCAAGCTTTTCGCCGGATGTTGCCACCCTTGGGGAATGAATTTATCACCCTAATTAAAGATACCAGTTTAGCGGCAGTAATCGGTTTTGAAGAGTTATTCCGGCAAGGTCAATTAATGGTAGCCACTACCTATAAAGCTTTCGAGATTTATATCGCCGTTGCTTTAGTTTATTTGGTTTTAACTACCCTTTCCTCCGTGGTATTTAAGCGCTTAGAGATTTATATGGATCCCCTACATAAATCTAAACAGGAACAGAAAGCCTAGGGGCAACAGATGGGAACTGAAACCGAGTTTAAGAGAATTGTCAGGGGGGTAACTTCCAGGCTCTCTTGGATTTGGTGGGTAAAATGTATTCTAAGATACATTCCTTCTAGCGAGGGGGTGGAACGAACCACAAAGACACAAAGGACACAAAGATTGATCGATCATATTGTAAGTTAAACTTATCACACAGAACCTAGAA
>NZ_JASJFG010000341.1:0-2437 GCF_030065375.1 Microcystis sp. M49636_WE2
CGAACAGAAAAAACTCTTTTCTCAAGTTTATCGGAATTATACTAAAAAACTCTGGATCGGAACTTTTCACAGTCTTTGCGGTCGAATTTTGCGCTATGACATTAATAAATATCAGGATGAATATGGTCATAGTTGGCAAAGGAATTTCTCAATTATGGATGAATCGGATGCCCAGAGTTTGGTGAAAAATATCGTCACTAAACAGATGAATTTAGATGATAAAAAATTTGATGCTCGCAATCTACGTTATGCGATTAGTAATGCCAAAAATTTAGGTTTAACTCCCACGGATTACGCCAGAGAAAACCCTCATTTTCGGGGAAAGGTCATTTCTGAGGTTTATCAGGCTTATCAGATGCAATTGGCACAAAATAATGCCCTAGATTTTGATGATTTGATACTGGTTCCAGTCCGTCTTTTTCAGCAAAATGAGTCTATTCTCGGCTATTGGCACACGCAATTTAAGCATATTTTAGTCGATGAATACCAAGATACTAACCGGATTCAGTACGAGTTAATTCGGCTTTTGTCCACCAATGGTGAAACGAAAAAAAGTGAGTGGAATTGGACGGATCGATCAATTTTTGTGGTAGGTGATGCCGACCAATCTATCTATAGTTTTCGGATGGCGGATTTTACTATTCTGCTCAATTTTCAAGCGGACTTTGGCGATGGTTTACCCGATGATGATACTCGCACGATGGTGAAACTACAGGAAAACTATCGTTCACGGGAGAATATTCTACAAGCGGCAAATAAATTAATCGAAAAGAATAGTCAAAGAATCGATAAAGTCCTTGTTCCTACTAGGGAAGGTGGCGAGAGTATCTATGTTTTCAAAGCCAGAGATGAACAGGAAGAAGCATCTTTTGTTATCGATAAAATTCGAGAATTTACCCAAGAAAACCCCGAATTAAATTGGGGTAGTTTTGCCATTCTCTACCGAATTAATGCCCAATCTCGTCCCTTTGAAGATGGGTTAATTCGCAATAATATCCCCTATAATATTGTCGGGGGATTTAAATTTTATGATCGACAGGAGATTAAAGATGCGATCGCTTATTTACGAGTGATTGCTAATCCTGCCGATACCGTTAGTTTACTGAGAATTATTAACACTCCCCGGCGCGGTATCGGTAAAACCACAATCGATAATTTGCTCAAAGCTGCCCAAGAATTAGGAGTACCTTTATGGGAAATTATCAGCGATGAAACTTCCGTTAATACTCTCGCCGGTCGTGCCACTAAAAGCATCAATAAGTTAGCTAAAATTATCCAAAACCTGCAAGAAAAAATCACCGATTTATCCGCTAGTGAAATTTTAGATAAAATCATGGAAGATTCGGGATATATTGATGAATTAAAACAGCAAGGAACCGAGGAAGCTGATACCCGCATCGAGAATATTCAAGAATTGTATAGCGCCGTCGTACAATTCCAAGAGGAAAACGAAGAAACCAATCTCCAGGAATTTCTCGCTAATGCTAGTTTAGCCTCGGACTTAGATAATCTTCAGGAAGGTCAAGAAAAAGTCTCCTTAATGACTCTTCATTCCGCCAAAGGTTTAGAGTTTCCTATCGTCTTTTTAGTCGGTTTAGAACAGGGCATTTTTCCCCATAATCGTAGTTTAAACGATCCCATTGCCCTTGAGGAAGAACGCCGTTTGTGTTATGTGGGAGTAACTCGGGCCAAGGAACAATTATTTTTAACCTACGCAAAAGAAAGATATGTCTGGGGGAATAAAGAGCCGAAGGTAGCTTCCCAATTTTTGCAGGAATTGCCCCCAGAATTGCTCACAAGCAACCTGAAACCGAAAAAGACCCCAAAAGTGGTGGCGATGGAAAAAACTGTCTCCGATCAAAGAAAATGGCAGGTAGGCGATCGAGTGTTACACTCTACTTTTGGAGAAGGAGAAGTGACCCATATCCTCGGTGCGGGTAAAAAAATGAATCTAGCGGTCAAATTTTCGGGTTTAGGTCAGAAAATCATCGATCCTCGCACCGCACCCATGCAACTTATCCAGGAATAGGTAATCATCTGTAGGGTGGGTGCGGCGAAAATAAGTTACACTCTGACTAAAAATTGAGTATTCGCCGTAACCCACCGGCTTTTTTCTCCCTATCTCCCCACTAATAAGTAGCTGGTTATAATTAAATTAAAAATGGATTTTAGGTTCGATCCCCCCTGCCCCCCTTGATAAGGGGAGTGCCAATCCCCCCTTGATAAGGGTAGGGCTGTTTCATTTAAATTAAGTACAGCTGATTTTGAGTCAATAAATTTGACTTAAGATTCTCAAGTTTATCTTTTTCTAACCAAAAGAGTTAGTCACAATAACTAATATTTAATCCTCTGCCAATATTTATTATGAATAAATTGATAAAGCCTGTTCCCAAGCCACTAAAAGCCTATCTCTCTTGAAATTTTCTGAGAGTACATC
>NZ_JASJFG010000416.1:0-1346 GCF_030065375.1 Microcystis sp. M49636_WE2
GCTGTTATTAGCCCAAGAAGCCGGTTTATACGACCCCGCCACTAGCCGCAGTTCCCTCCGCATCGTTCCCCTCTTTGAAACCGTCGATGACCTCAAACACGCCCCCGGCATCATGCAGACTTTGTTTGAATTGCCCCTCTATCGGGCAACCCTAGCCAGCAGTTACGACCATTTAGCGGCTTTAAACGGGGAGGACGTGACCCCGGAACCTGCCATCCTCGAACCGAGTAATTTACAGGAGATTATGGTCGGTTACTCCGATAGTAACAAGGATTCCGGCTTTTTAAGCAGTAATTGGGAAATTCATAAGGCCCAGAAGGCTTTACAAAAAACCGCTAAACAATACGGCGTGGATCTACGTCTTTTTCATGGCCGGGGCGGTTCCGTCGGTCGCGGTGGGGGTCCGGCCTACGCCGCTATCCTCGCCCAACCCCGGGGAACTATTAACGGTCGCATTAAAATCACCGAACAGGGCGAGGTTTTAGCCTCGAAATACTCTTTACCGGAATTGGCCTTGTATAACCTCGAAACGGCCGTAACAGCAGTCATACAGGCAAGTTTACTGGGCAGTGGTTTTGATGATCTCGAACCCTGGAATCGCATCATGGAGGAGTTGGCCACCTGTTCACGGCAAACCTATCGCAGTTTGATTTATGAAGAACCGGACTTTTTAGACTTCTTTCTGTCCGTAACTCCCATTCCTGAAATTAGTCTTTTACAGATTAGTTCCCGACCGGCCCGCCGGAAAAGTGGTCAACAGGATTTAACTACCCTGCGGGCAATTCCTTGGGTGTTTAGTTGGACCCAAACCCGTTTTCTTTTACCGGCTTGGTATGGTTTAGGGACAGCTTTACAGATGTTTCTCGATGATTCTCCTAGCAGAAATTTGGAATTGTTACGCCATTTTTATCACAAGTGGCCTTTCTTCCAGATGGTGATTTCTAAGGCAGAAATGACTCTATCGAAGGTGGATATACAGATGGCCTATCACTACGTCAGTGAACTTTCTAAACAGGAAGATCGAGAACGTTTTGAACGTCTGTTTGAAAGGATCAAAGAGGAATATAATCGCACTAGCGAGATTGTTCTCCAGATCACTGGTGAGAAACATTTATTGGATAATGATCCGAATTTACAGCGCTCGGTGCAGTTACGCAATGGTTCGATCGTTCCCCTCGGTTTCCTACAGGTGTCTCTCCTCAAGCGTTTACGTCAATACAATAGTCAAGCTCAATCCGGTGTGATTCATTTCCGCTATTCTAAAGAGGAGTTATTAAGGGGCGCTTTAATGACGATTAATGGTATTGCCGCAGGGATGAGAAATACCGGTTGATTACAGATAATTA
>NZ_JASJFG010000032.1:0-2879 GCF_030065375.1 Microcystis sp. M49636_WE2
GGCAGCACAGGCGATTAAAGTAGTGACATTACTATCAAGAATACTGGAAAAAGCCCGATAAAATCCCGACTCTACTGCCCGAAATAGGGATTTTCCGGCCCTTAATTCCTCCCGGGTACGCTCAAAAATTAGTACATTTGCATCGACTGCCATGCCGATACTGAGGATAAATCCAGCAATACCGGGTAACGTCATGGTGACTCCCACTAGGGCAAAAGCCCCCAGAGAAAGAATAGTATAGATAATCAGGGAAACATCGGCAATAATACCGGGTAAACGGTAATAAACCGCCATGAAGATTAAAACTAACAGTAAACCCACTAAACCAGCGTAGATACTGCGACGGATACTATCCTGGCCTAAAGTTGCCCCGACGGTGCGAATTTCTTCCACTTTAACGGGGAAAGGTAGAGAGCCACCGCGCAATTGAATCGCTAGATCGTTGGCAGTTTCGGCGGTAAAATTACCAGTAATCACGGCCCGGCCTCCTGTAATTCCCGTTTGGGCAAACTGCACATCAACCACAGGGGCGCTAATTAATTCATTATCAAGGAAAATCCCAATACTGCGACCAGTACCCGCGATCGCTTTAGTTAGTTCGGCAAATTTACTGCCCCCTTCCGAGTCGAAAGTAATGGCCACTTCCCAGTTAGTGCCTTGGGTGGAACTAATAGTGGCATTTTGCAGATTTTTTCCAGTTAAGTCCACCGATTCAAATAAATTTAAAATCGCCTCTTTAGATTTTTGCAGAGATTGTTCTAGTTCGGCAATTTTAGCGGCATTTTCGGGTTTATTCTCGGCTTTGAGGGCGGCTAATTCCGCTTTTTTTTGTTGAAAAATTGAATATTCAGCCCGGAATTCTCCTTCTGTACCTTGTTTTTGCTGACGAAATTCTAATTGGGCCTGAACATTTAAGTTTCTCTCAGCTTCTTTGGGATTTGTAACCCCGGGCAGTTGCACAATTACCTGATTTTTACTGTCCACAGTCTGCACTAATGATTCAGAAACACCGAGGGCATTAACGCGATTTTCAATCACATTTTGTACGGCTTTTAAATCATTAGGTTGAATGGTTTTGACGGTTTCAGTGGGTTTAACCTGAATGGTTAATTGACTACCACCGCGCAAGTCTAAACCTAACTGTAGGGGTAACTTAATCAGGACGAAGATCGAGGCAACAACCAGGCCGATGATCAGTAACAATAACCAATTTTGTCTCTGCATAACTTCAGTATCAAAAGGAGAATTTTTTAAATGCGATCACCGACCATTTTTTGGACAGCTTCGACAATTTGATTAGGTTGAATAATCGTCAATCTTTCTAGATTACCGTTATAAGGTGTGGGGATATCTTGGGAAGATAATCTTAACACGGGGGCATCTAATTCATCGAATAACTGCTCGTTAATTAAAGCAATTAACTCGGAAGCAATTCCTGCCGTTTTCATACATTCTTCCACGATAATCACCCTGTGAGTCTTGCGAATCGAAGCGGCGATCGTCTCCATATCAAAGGGTTTTAGGGAAATTAAATCGATAATTTCCGGATCATAGCCATCTTTTTCTAACTGTTTTAATGCCTGTAAACAGTGATGACGCATCCGCGAATAGGTGAGAATGGTGATATCTTCTCCCTTGCGAACGATTTCGGCTTTATCGAGGGGTAAAAGATACTCGGTATCAGGTAAATTTTCCTTGAGATTATAGAGAAGAACGTGTTCAAAGAAAAGCACGGGGTTATTATCTCTAATCGCCGATTTTAATAAACCTTTGGCATTATAGGGAGTGGAACAAGCGACAATTTTTAGACCGGGTACCGCGTGAAAATAGGCCTCTAAACGTTGGGAATGTTCCGCACCTAATTGTCTCCCCACACCCCCCGGACCGCGGATAACCATGGGGATTTTAAAATTACCGCCGGAAGTATAACGTAACATCCCGGCATTGTTGGCAATTTGGTTAAAGGCAAGCAGAAGAAAACCCATATTCATGCCTTCAATAATCGGACGCAATCCCGTCATGGCTGCCCCCACTGCCATGCCCGTAAAACTATTTTCAGCGATGGGAGTATCTAAAACCCTTAAATCGCCATATTTTTTGTAGAGATCTTTGGTAACTTTGTAGGAACCACCGTAATGACCCACATCTTCACCTAAAACAAATACTGTCTGGTCGCGGCCCATTTCCTCATCGATCGCCTGTCGCAAAGCATTAAATAATAGGGTTTCTGCCATATCAAGTCCCCGCTTACAATTCGGTCATCTTATCACTAAACTTATTATCTTACCCCTTTTCTGGCCCGAAGGAGCGGGAATTATGAATTATTAATTATGAATTATGAAGTGGGGAGATGGGGAGAGGGAATTATGAATTATGAATTATGAATTATGAAGTGGGTAGATAGGGAGTAGGTAGGTGGAGGACGTAGGTTGGGCTTCGGCCGTGAGCTTTTGCCGAACGGTTGAAGCATGAAACCCAACGCCCAATCATGTTACGCTACTGCTCCTACAAATAATTGTGCCTCCCTACTTCATAGATAATAGTCTATTCTAGTTCCCGACAATCGGCCGGCAAAGAACTAAGATCAAGATCAAGCAATCCCCTACCGTTAAAGCTGTTGACATCCTCGCCGCCGTAAAACGGACGGCGATTCCCAAACCTCACGATTTGAGTTTCTGCTTCTTTCCCGAAGGATTTTTCGCACCTGCCGCCCCAGATTTACTCTGTTCTGGTCATCAGGTCGCTCTACAGACTGACACCGCAAGCCCTGCGGCCAAAATATTTTTACTAGCGTTAATATCTCGGTCATGGTGTGTCCCACAGTCTGGACAATCCCACTCTCGAACATTTAACGGTATTTTCTCGGCAATATGCCCACA
>NZ_JASJFG010000231.1:0-10797 GCF_030065375.1 Microcystis sp. M49636_WE2
AATTCCGGTAGCGGTTCGGGTTAAACCCATTGCTTGGTCAAAATGGGCGAAACTCACCCGTATTTGTCCTTGATAAGTGCCAATGCTGGCCACTCGTCCCGCTTGGTAGGTGGAAATCAACACTGAGAGGTCAAGCTGGTTGAGTAATTCCGGCAGATTGAGGCTGTACTCATAATTGACCGGCACTGCTTGGCGCTGAGATGGACTCGCTGCTGGCTCTTGGGTATCTGAAAACTGGTTAGTCTTGGGCGGCAAGCTGTCCATAGAGTTTTTTTTGCATCGATTAGAATCGATTGTGATAATTGATTATTGTTTATGGTTTGTTGACTAAGGGGTTCTAATTAATCCCCCCTTGCCCCCCTTAATAAGGTTTGATCCCCCCTTGCCCCCCTTAATAAGGGGGGTGGTGATGGGTTTCAGTTGGCATTAATGGGGTTCATTATAGACAAATTAATCAATATTATTTATAAACTTTTCTTAACTTTTTTTGTATAAAATTTACCTGAACGGTAGTATTAAATACTTATGATTGAGTTTGTATAAAACACTTTTGCAATTTAAGCTTGTGTATAAAGTTTTATACACAGATTCAACATTTCTGGTCACTAAGCCACAGCAAATCCCGTATATTTGCGTATTTTAGGATAACGAAAACCCAGGACTATATCTTCTTTGGGAATACCTGCCTCCATCAAATCAGTAGCTATGCCTTCCTCCGTTTCATCACATTGAATCCAGACTTTATCGACAACCAAGCTAAGGTGAATTGGTGTTGCATGGAGATACTTATTGCCACTCCAACCGAAATCTAAAACTAGATAATGTCCTCGTTCATCATCAAATATAACCTGAGAAGTGTAGCCATCAGGTAAAGTAGCACGATAGTTAGCATGATTCTGGAGAACAGTCTTAATAATACCTTGATATTTTAATCGGGTATCCATTGCACGATTACCTCACTTTCATCATCAAAGACAATTAATTTCACAATCTGATTCTTTAGCAATACCTGCCCTAATTCTATACTAAAAACACTGTTAAAAGTTGGCTGAGATATGGCCAGATAAAGAACTCGCTCAACTTTCATCTCGTTAAGGATTTGACGATACAAGACGTACTGCCCCAAAGCTTGCTGTAAATCCTTTACGTCAGACTGTCCTACAAAGCTTTTCACTTCAACGACAATTTTCCGCAATTCTTTCTCCGCACTGATTAAGCGTTCTGCTCCCAAATCAGCGGATAAACGCTTCTTGCCAATTTGAAGTGGAAAAGGATCGTGAGTGATTGCCCACCCGTCCTTCTCTAAAGCAAGTTTTACAGTGTCGTGGTAAATATCTCTTGCAGACACAAAAATTCAGAGGATAAATACTCTAATCAGCAGTATAGCAAATTTTTCTGTTCTCAAGACCTCTTGTAAAAATCAAAAGACGAGTGCCTACAGCAATTCCGGTAGCAGTTCGGGATAATTGACCGGCACTGCTTGGCGCTGAGATGGACTCGCTGCTGGCTCTTGGGTATCTGAAAACTGGTTAGTGTTAGGCGGCAAGCTGTCCATAGAGTTTTTTTTGCATGGATTAGAATCGATTGTGATAATTGATTATTGTCTATGGTTTATTATGGTTTCAGTTGGCATTAATGGGTTCTATTATAGACAAATTAATCAATATTATTTATAAAGTTTTCTTAACTTTTTTTGTATAAAATTTACTTGAACGGGAGCATTAAATATTTATGATTGAGTTTGTATAAAACACTTTTGCAATTATGGAATTTTGGAATTGACGAAATCTAGCCAAGAATTTAACTTAAGCTTATTCTTTTGGATATAAACTTGATTCTAGAAAAACTATTGGTAATCAGAAAATGCTGACTTCATCGCCTCCTAATCTCTCGCAACTTGCCCTTTTATTTCTCAAAATCGGGATTATCGGTTTTGGCGGTCCGGCTGCCCATATCGCTTTAATGGAGGAAGAAGTGGTTAAGCGTCGCGCTTGGATGACTAAGGAGCGATTTCTCGATTTGGTGGGGGCAACTAATCTGATTCCCGGTCCTAATTCCACGGAAATGGCCATTCATATCGGTTATATTTTTGGTGGTTTAGCGGGTTTAATAATCACGGGGGTTTGTTTTATCACTCCTGCGGTGTTAATTACGGGTTTTCTAGCGTGGATTTATACTAACTACGGGACTTTACCCGATGTGGCTCCGATTTTTGCCTGGATTAAACCGGTAGTAATTGCGGTGATTTTTCAGGCACTCTGGCGCTTAGGCAAAAAGGCACTAAAAACCCGTCAATTACTCTTCATCGGATTGGGAGTTATCGGATTATTAATCTTAGGTTTAAATGAAGTTATCGCTTTACTGTTAGGCGGAATTATCGGGATGTTTATCCTAAAAAAATTCGCTACCTTTCCCCTGATTGTGGCAGGAATAGGCGGTGCGACGGCGGTTGCTACTCCTAGCAACATCCCACCGACATTAACAGGATTAGGGCTATTTTTTCTCAAGGTGGGTAGTGTTTTATTTGGTAGTGGTTATGTGTTAGTTGCCTTTTTAGAAGGGGATTTAGTGCAGGGGAAAGGATGGTTAACCCAGCAACAATTATTAGATGCTATTGCTGTGGGTCAATTTACCCCCGGTCCAGTGTTATCCACAGCCACTTTTATCGGTTATCAAATATTAGGAGTATCGGGGGCAATTGTGGCGACTCTAGCGATTTTCTTTCCTTCTTTTATCTTTGTTTTATTACTTAATCCTCTTATTCCTAAGCTGAGAGAATCGGCTTGGGCGGGTGCTTTTTTAGATGCAATTAATGCTAGTGCCGTGGCTTTAATGGTAGCAGTAATTTTTAATTTAGCTCTAGCTACTTGGTTACAACCCTACGGTAATTTACCTTTTAATTTATTGGCTATCATTCTATCTCTTGTCTCTGGTATTCTTTTACTACGTTTTCAGGTTAATTCTACTTGGTTAATTCTGACTGGTGCGCTCATTGGTTTGCTATTGAAATAATTAGGTTAGGGGGAAATAAGTAAATGGTTCTAATTAAATAGATTTTGCCTTTAATCCCCCCTTGATCCCTAGGGTTGATTCAAGGTAGGGTTGATTTAAGGTAGGGTTGATTCAAGGTAGGGTTGATTCAAGGTAGGGTTGATTCATGAATCAACCCTACCCTTGATACCCGCTTAATAAGGGGGCGCTGATTCGTTAAACTTTTGCCATTGATGTAGTTGGTTTTCTGAGCTTTTCTACCCAGTTATAAATCTGATCGCGATTTAGTCGATAGCTGAGGGGATGGGCGATTAATCGAGCGCTACTAGCAAATAATTCGGCAATTTCTACTAAACCATTTTCGCGTAAAGTTCGACCGGTGGAAACTAGGTCAACTATCGCTTCTGACATCCCCGTAATCGGGCCTAATTCTACGGAACCATAGAGAGGTATAATCTCGACGGGAATATCTAAACGACGAAAATAATCCTTAGCACAATTGACAAATTTTGAGGCGACTTTACCGTGATGGGGAATATCTAAGGGACTTTGATAGGGACTATCAGCAGGGACAGCTACCGACATCCGACAATAACCAAATTTTAGGTCAATTAAATTAGCCACATCGGGAGATTTTTCCAATAAAATATCATAACCGGCGATGCCTAATTGTGCCTGACCGTATTCTACATAAACGGGGACATCTGTGGCTCTGACTAATAAGGCTTTCGCTTGGTTAGTGGGATCAGTAATCTGTAATTGGCGATTTTTTGAGTCAAGAAAGGCACTAAAATCTAAGCCAATTTTCTGAAATATTTGGATACTTTCGTTTAGTAAAGCACCCTTCGGTAAGGCAATTGTTAGCATAGAGGGAATTATGAATTATGAATTATGAATTATGAATTGGGTAGTGGGGAAATTGAACTAAAACCCCAAAACGCCAAAACCCCAACACCTAAAACCTGTCTCGGAGTCTCCCGACAGCTAAAATCATAACTGATAACTATCCATCTTTTTAGGTAGGAGAATTGCCAGATTCTTGCTGTTGCATGAGTGCCTGTTGCCTCTTGCCTTCAGAAGCTGATAACCGAGATGGCAGTAAGTTCTCTAATGACCACATCAGCTAATTGTAAATCTTGATGGGTTTCCGGTTGCCAACTAATTGCGATCGCAGCTGCTGATTTTGCCTGTTTAGCCATTTCCCAATCGGCCCTAGTGTCCCCCACCATCAGGGTTTTGTCCACTGCGGTCCCCAAAGCTTGACAGGTTTCTTGCAATAATAGGGGATCGGGTTTACTTAAACCTCGATCGCAGCCCTGGGCAATTTTAATATAATTTAATAGGCTATTTTCCTTGACAAATTGCTCCACTCGTGCTGTGGTATCGGAGGAAAGAATCGCCAATTGTAAACCGGCCGCGTGCAGATAACGAATTACTTCTAAACATTGGGGATAGAGGGGATTTAAGCGGGGGGGAACCTTTTCATCGGCCGCTTGAAAGGCTACTTTTGCGATCGCCATGGCCGTTAACCAATCCCGACCGGTGGAAGCAATACAACCGGCAGCGGCGATATGATTATCTCTGCGGCTGCCCACTGCCATTAAACCAGCAGGATTGAGACTATTTGCCCCAATACCGAAAGTTTTAGTTAATAAAGACTCTAAACCAGGGATTCGCGATTCAATGGCTTGTATCCGGGCTATAGCTCGATCGTACCAGAAAGCTCGCGAATCCTCTAGCGTACCGTCCTTATCAAAAACAATCCCTTGAATATCTCTAAATTCTCGATTACCACAGCGAATTATCGGCAAATAAACCCCCTTATTTTTATTGAATGTCAGCCATCATTTTAGCTTTCAGGAGGCAGGATTCAGGAGACAGGATTAAGGATTCAGGAGATTATTTTTTATTTATTCTCCCCACACCCCACACCCCACACCCCACACCCCACACCCCACACCCCACTTCCCAATTCATAATTCATAATTCATAATTCCCTATACCTTTTAAACAGGATTTAGCATTACTCCTCAAAAGCGGCTTTTTGCTGACGGACTAAATCGACACCGCGGGAAGTTCCCAGACGGGTGGCCCCGGCCTGGATAAGAGCGAGCGCTTGTTCTAGGGTGCGAATTCCGCCGGATGCTTTAATTCCTACCCGGCCTTTGCTAATTTCCTTGAGAAACTTGACATCGCTAACCGTTGCACCTCCAAACCAGCCGGTACTGGTTTTTAGATAACTCACTCCTGCATCCATGCAAATTTCTGCCGCTAAACGTTTCTCGGTGTCTGTTAGTTGCGAGGTTTCCAGAATCGCTTTTACCGTCTGGCCAGTTTCCTGACAAATACTAGCAATTTCTTGGAATAATTCCTCGGATTTCCCATCTTTTAGCCAACCGAGATTAATAACGACATCTAACTCCTTAGCGCCATTATCTACAGCTTCTAAAGCCTCATAACGTTTAACTGCGGAGGTAGTGGCCCCTGCGGGAAAACCAATCACGGTAGAAACTAAAGTTTTTTTGCCGTGGAGTAACTGCACCGCTTGCTTAACGGCAGCGGGATAAACGCAGACGGTGGGAAAATGATATTGATCAGCCTGTTGACAGTAAGCCTCTAATTGTTCACTGGTGGCGGTGGGGATGAGGAGAGAATGGTCGATATATTGTGCTAAATCTAGATCAGAATCGGTGATAGCCATTATCTAAGCCTCAATATAGTCAATCGATCGCTATTTTCTCATTTTATGGAAGTCACACAGCAAAGTCATCTCTCGTTAACCTAGAAATTCAGAGACTAGCAAAAATCCAGTAACCTAGGAAGAAACCGTCACAAGTGAAGACTAGGAGACAATAGACCTATGTTAGAAGCGTATCATCAGCACGTTGCCGACCGAGCGAAATTAGGTATCCCTCCCCTTCCCCTCAACGCTCAACAAACGGCGGAATTATGCGAAATACTCAAAAATCCGTCCGAAGAACTCAAAGGAGAATTGCTGACCCTGCTGCGTGACCGTATTCCCCCCGGAGTTGACGAAGCGGCCTACGTTAAAGCGGGATTTTTAACAGGAATTGCCAAAGGTGAAATAAAATCTAACGTTATCTCCCCCCAGGGTGCGGTTAGCTTACTGGGAACCATGGTAGGTGGTTATAACGTTCATTCTCTGATTGAACTGCTGAAATCCAGAGATATTAATATCGCCGCCGCTGCTGCCAGCGCTTTAAGTAAAACCCTGCTGGTATTCGACGCATTTAACGAGGTTTTGGAATTATCCGACACCAATCCCTATGCTAAACAGGTTATCGATGCTTGGGCCAATGGCGCTTGGTTTATCGCTAAACCGAAACTTGCTAAAGAAATTACCGTCACCGTTTTCAAAGTACCCGGGGAAACCAATACAGATGACCTATCTCCCGCTCCCCACGCCACCACCCGGCCCGATATTCCCCTTCATGCTTTGGTTATGTTAGAAACCCGTCAACCCGGGTCCTTAGAAACCATTGCCGAATTGAAAAAATTAGGCCATCCGGTCGCCTATGTGGGGGATGTGGTCGGGACTGGTTCCAGCCGAAAATCGGCGATTAACTCGGTTCTCTGGCATATTGGCGATGATATTCCCTTTGTGCCTAATAAACGTGCTGGTGGCTATATTTTAGGCAGTAAAATCGCCCCTATCTTCTTTAATACGGCCGAGGATTCCGGTGCTTTACCGCTTGAATGCGATGTTAGCCAAATGAACACGGGGGATGTGATTAAAATCTATCCCTACGAAGGCAAAATCACCAACGAAGCGGGCGCAACTATTAGCACTTTTAGCCTCAAACCTGAGACAATTCTGGATGAAGTGCGCGCCGGCGGTCGTATTCCCCTCTTAATCGGTCGCAGTCTCACCGATAAAACCCGTCACGCCTTGGGACTTGAGGCTAGTACCCTATTTACTCGTCCAACTATGCCTAATGACACGGGTAAAGGTTACACCCTAGCGCAAAAAATGGTCGGCAAAGCTTGCGGTTTACCCGGGGTGCGGCCGGGTACTTCCTGTGACCCGATTATGACCACGGTAGGGTCTCAGGATACCACCGGCCCGATGACCAGAGACGAGTTAAAAGAGTTAGCCTGTTTAGGTTTTAGCGCCGATTTAGTCATGCAGAGTTTCTGTCACACGGCAGCCTATCCCAAACCGGTTGATATTCAAACTCATCACCAATTACCGGACTTTTTCTCTACCCGGGGTGGGGTGGCTTTACGTCCGGGAGATGGCATTATTCATTCCTGGTTAAATCGGATGTTATTGCCGGATACGGTGGGGACTGGCGGCGATTCTCATACTCGTTTTCCCTTGGGAATTTCCTTTCCTGCGGGGTCGGGTTTAGTGGCATTTGCCGCCGCTTTGGGAGTAATGCCTTTGGATATGCCGGAATCGGTTTTAGTGCGTTTTACGGGGGAATTACAACCAGGTGTAACTCTGCGCGATATTGTTAATGCTATTCCCTACGTCGCCATCCAAGAGGGTAAATTAACCGTGGAAAAACAGAACAAAAAAAATGTTTTTAACGGTCGCATTATGGAGATGGAAGGGCTGCCGGATTTGAAATTAGAACAGGCTTTTGAGTTAACCGATGCCACGGCGGAACGTTCCTGTGCTGGTTGTACGATTAAGTTAAGTACGGAAACAGTGGCGGAATATTTACGCTCTAATGTGGCCCTGTTAAAAAATATGGCGGCCCGGGGTTATAGTGATGCTAAAACTATCCTGCGTCGGGTAGCAAAAATGGAACAATGGTTAGCTAATCCCGTCCTGATGGAGGCTGATAAGGATGCCGAATATGCGGATATTATCACCGTCAACTTAAGCGAGATTAAAGAACCCATTGTCGCCGCACCCAATGACCCCGATAATATCAAGTTAATGTCGGAATGCGCCGGGGATAAAATTGATGAGGTGTTCATCGGTTCTTGTATGACTAATATCGGTCATTATCGCGCCGCCGCTAAGATATTAGAAGGTGCAGGAGTTGCTAAGGCTAAACTGTGGATTTGTCCCCCCACCCGCATGGATGAAAAACAATTGCGCGATGAGGGAATGTATGGCATTTTTGCCGCTTCTGGGGCCCGTACCGAGATGCCTGGATGTTCCCTTTGTATGGGTAATCAAGCGCGGGTTGAAGACAGAGCGACGGTATTTTCTACCTCGACTCGTAACTTCAATAATCGCATGGGAAAAGATGCGCGAGTCTATCTCGGTTCCGCCGAATTAGCGGCGGTTTGTGCGCTGCTAGGACGCATTCCCACCCTTGAGGAATACCTGGCAATTGTCACCGAGAAAATTAATCCTTTTGCTGGCGATTTATACCGCTATTTGAACTTTAATGAAATCGCTGGTTTTGAGGATGAAGGCCGGGTAATTCCCCTAGAAGATTTACCTAAGATTGAGGATATTTTAGGTATTCCTTCCGGTGTTTTGAGTTAGTTGACCGGTTATGGGTCATTTCGATCGAGGCGAAAGATTTCTTTTGATTTCGATCAAGATGACCCCTCTAACGATCGAATTTTCGACAATTATAGGATTTTTTTCGATATACGGAATGACAACTCGATAAAATAAAAATATGAAATTCGAGTGGGATCGACAAAAGAACCGAGCGAATATCATCAAGCACGATCTAGACTTCGCGGACGCGCAGCGGATATTTGAACATCCCATTCGAGTTTCCCTTGACGAACGAGAAAATTATGGCGAAGATCGATTGATAGGAATCGGTACGCTCGATGGCCGAGTGGTAGTTGTCGTTTTTACAGAACCGAGTAGAGATACAATTCGTATTATTTCACTTCGTAAAGCTTTACCCTATGAACGAAAACGATATGAACAATACCTCCGAGACGAATTGGGAGAAAGTTGACGCTCTTACGGAAGAGGAAATCGACACATCCGATATTCCGCCCTTAACCGAGGAGTTTTTTAGTAAATCGCGGTGGTGGAAACCTGTAGAGAAAGTAAATGTTCTTGTTCAAGTAGATCCCGAAACCCTAGCTTGGTTTCAATCACAGGGCGAGGATTGTGAACAAAAAATGTCCGCCGCTTTACGGATTTATGCGGAGGCTCACAAAGTATAGTCAAGTTTAGTTCGGGTACAAGCCACACAATAAAAAAGTTCGCTATCATTTTGAGCGGGATGAAAAGCCACACAATCTCATTTACCAATAAATCGCCTTAAATGAAATGATAAAAGTGAGTACGAAAAATTATGATTATAGATGTACCGACTGGAGATGATTTTAAATCCTCTGGCATTGATTTTTTAAATCTGGCTTGGGATACGCTGATAAGTTTATCTACAAAACTTAAGGATGCGGAATATTTTTATAATGTGTATTATAGCGATGAGAATGAAGAAGTAATCGATCAATTGTCATCTGAGCAATATTGGAAACAAGCACAACGTCCATTGAGTACAGCCCTTTCCCTTATTCAACAAGGAACCGAATTTCGGTTCTTCGGTTTGTCTTATGCAATGGACGGGGTTATAAGGGATGAAACCCTTATAGAAACAGACATTACTGCGATTTTTGTCAATTGTTTGCGATCTGGAGCGAACTAATCAATTAAATCTCTTGCCAGATAAGGATTTAGTCGATTTATGCCACCCTATCGAACCATACCAAGTAACGAAGAACCATTGTAATAAATATCTTGTATGTATTAATTTCTTTATTTTTTTAATCGGACAAGAAATCTACGAAAAATTTTTTGCTCAAGCTGCCATACAAATAATCTTGCAAAAGTATCAAATTTTATTGTTAATTGTTGACACTAATCAGGAGGAATAGTTCAATGGATAAACTAAATTATTATCAAAGCATAATCAAGAAAATTCTCACAGAATATGCAGAAATTTCCTCACAAGTACCCGATCAAGACATAGAAAAAAATATTGATTTTTGACCATAATAGAAGCCAATATCTTTGGTTTAATATTGGCTGGAAAAATGGCAAACGAATTAAAGCGATTTCCGTTTATCTTCGTCAAAAAAATGACAAAATTTATATTGAAGAAGATTGGACAGAAGCAGGTATCGCCACGGAATTAATGCGCGTAGGAATTCCCAGTAGTGAAATAGTTTTAGCTTTTCAACCTCCCGAAGTGCGTCAGTTTACCGAATTTGCGATCGCCTAAAAATCATTCTTTACTTTCTCGTCAGATGAGGAGTAGCTAAAATCGAATATTTAAATATACTTGTTTCCAAGTCATTTCTGTCACTTCATCCTTGGCTCGCCGGTTCAAGAGTTAGATATTTTCCGAGCAAAAGTGCTACAATGTAATCTTAGGGGTCAAAACAATCAAGGAGAAGAGCATGGTCAGCAAAATTGATCGCCAAGCATTTTTACAATCCTTAATCGTGCCACCGGGTAAAGAAATTTCTCTGCACAAAGACTACGATCCCGGGTTTAAGCCAGACTACATTACCAAAGAAGATGCCACTTTGCTGCTGCAACAGGGTATCGAAAAAATGGCCGAGTTTCAAGATAAACTCTATGCCCAGGATACCTATGCCCTGTTAATTAATCTACAAGCCATGGATGCGGCGGGTAAAGATGGTACGATTAGACACGTTATGTCGGGCTTAAATCCCCAAGGCTGTCAGGTATTTAGCTTTAAAGTACCCTCGGCCGAAGAACTAGATCACGATTATCTCTGGCGATATTATAAAGCTTTACCGGAGCGAGGTCGTATCGGTATTTTTAATCGTTCCTACTACGAAGAATTATTAGTCGTGCGCGTCCATCAAGATTTATTGGAACGG
>NZ_JASJFG010000817.1:0-1190 GCF_030065375.1 Microcystis sp. M49636_WE2
CTGCTGCCACTGTCCCCAGTTTAGAGCCTAAACAAGTAGAGGCGATCGGGGCAGCTTTAAGGGAATTAGAGCGCCTCCGGCAAGAAGGATTAATTTCTGAGTACGAATTTGAAGAAAAACGGCGACAACTACTATAATGACACCGCAAAACTGGTTAGGGCGCACTTTTAACCCTTTAAAAGCCAAAATTAGCAATGATCCCTATTATCGCTTTCGTTCCCTCGATGAGATCGCTATGGCGGCGCAATTGGGCATTAAAATTAATGTCAGTCAAGCGGGTGTGGATGATTGGCTGCGATTGCCGGGGATATCCATCCATCAAGCGCGGATGTTGGTGGAATTGTTGGGTATGGGGGTAGAATTGCTTTGTCTTGAAGATCTAGCGGCTGCTTTGAGTGTTCCTGTGGCTAGATTGAAAGCTTGGCAACCGATTCTAGAATTTGCCTATTATAGTCCCGAAAGTCACCTCGCACCCCCTAAAATCAATCCTAACACCGCTTCGATCGAGCAGTTAACCACCCTGCCCCTAATCAGCGATAATTTGGCAGCTGCCATTATTAAAAGCAGAGAAGAACAGGGATTATTTAAGAATATTGTGGATTTTAAAGGGCGTTTATCCCTAGACGCTCAGGAAATCTCCCAATTAATGCACTTTTTCCAGTTTTAATCCCAAATACTCAGGAAAGGAGACAGGAGATAGGAGTCAGGAGTCAGGAGTCAGGAGACAGGAGACAGGATTCAGGAGTCAGGAGTCAGGAGTCAGGAGTCAGGAGTCAGAAGATTATTTTTATTTATTCTTCCCACTTCATAATTCATAATTCATAATTCATAATTCCCACACCCTACACCCCACACCCCACTCCCCACACTCCACTTCCCCACTTCCCAGCAAATCTAAATGTCTTCAGATTCCTCCGCATCACTAGGGGGAACTAGGGCCACCGCAGCGATCGCATCGTCCTCATCAAGTTTTTGCACCCGGATGCCTCCGGCCGAGCGCGATTGAGGAGTAATCGCATCGACGGATTGACGGATGATAATGCCCCGTTCGGTGATAATCATAAATTCCTCGTGGGGGTTAACAACGTGCAGAGCCGCTAATTTATCGTTCTTTTTGCGGAATTTAATCACTCTGACTCCTAATCCCGCCCGATTTTGCAGACGTAGGAGGGTAACGGGAACCCGTTTTC
>NZ_JASJFG010001026.1:0-7151 GCF_030065375.1 Microcystis sp. M49636_WE2
GGGAATAGTAGGCAGCGGCAATCGCCAAGGGTCCAAAAGTAAAGAAACAGATAATTTCACCTAATCCTTGATAACCGAGACGGAAGGGAGGCCCTTGATAGGTATAGCCCAAAAAACAGCAGAGGGCGATTAATTCTAGGATCATCCAATCGCCTCGCCAATAACTAATAGCAAAAATACCAGCAATACCCACTAATAGAAAAAGATTACTTAGCCAGAAAATTAAAGATTTATTGCCAGTTAAATTAACGATCGAATGAGCTTTATTAACATCGATCCCAGTATCGGCATCAAAAACATCATTACTGAGATTTAACCAAGCGAGAATTAAAATAGCTGAGAGGATAAAAGTGGCAAAAATCGGCAGAGAAAATCCACCTGTTTCCTGATAAGCGATCGCTGTTCCCAGAATAATCGGTATAATCGCCACACTGTACATTGGTGGTTTAAGGGCTGCTAACCAGAGTTTTTTGGGTGAGGGAGTGGTGATAGTATCGGTGGTCATAGCTGAATAATAATCAGGAAAACTCGATCGCTCTAGGGATAAAAAACGAGGGTTTAAGGTAGAATTATAGCTTTTTGTGCCTCAACTAGAAAGGCGGCATTTCCTATTTGTGGTGATCAACAGAAGTTATTAAAAATGGCAGGGGTGCAGGGGATGCGCCCAAAATTTAACATAGGGTGTTATTCTCTAGACGGTAAGCTGAAAATTCCTATAACTTTCCTAGCCACCGATGAGAGCGATCGCTAAAGATGATATTCTTTATATTCACCATGAGGATGTACCTGTTTATAAAAAAGGGGGTTCAGTGGTGAGAAATAGTTATTTTTGGGCGCTAAAATCGATCGCCTGTGGAGCGCGTCGGGGACAGGATTGGGAGTTTGATGCGGAGGTGTGGGTGGCGCTGGTGCGGATGTTGCTCTGTTTTGCCAATTCTGGCTATTTGGGGGATGGTGAGACAATTTTAGAGTTTACTGTCGATTGTCCTATTCCCGAACCTTTGCGGGGGATATCTACTTACTTATAGCCTCGCTGAGATAGTTAGCGGTGGATTCTACTAGGGGAATGGTATTTTCGTATAACATTCGCGTCGGTCCGATAATGCCAACACTACCGACGGGAGTATCTCCCTGTTTATAAAAAGCGGAGATAAGAGTACAAGGACGCATGGATTCCAGAGGATTTTCGGAACCAATAGTGATTTTGACTTTTTTAGCTGATTTTTCCGGTTCTGGTCTTTGTAAAATCAGGGGTAAAAGGCGATCCTGTTCCGCTTCCAATAGATGCAGTAACATTTGTACTTGTTGCCATTGGGCGAATTCTGGCTGTCGAATGACTTCAGCGACACCATGGACGATAATCTCCGGGGTGGCAGTGGATTGGAGACTAGCGCCGATTTCTTGGCTTAATTGTTGGAGAAAATGGGTATAACGGGTAAATTCTCGCTCGATTTGCTGCCAATCGAGGTTAATTAAATCTGCCAAGCAATAACCTTTTAATTTTTCCCCGAGAAAATTAGAGAGGATTTGTAATTCTTCTGCTAATCCATCCTTCTTGTCCGTTGCCATAGACTCAGGAATCTCTATCATAACCGAGCGTGTTTGTAAACTATCTGTAACAATAATTAACATTATCTGCCGGTCCGAGACGGGGACTAATTGCAGATGACGCAGGGTATTGGTGAGGGTGTGGGGGAGGGTAACGATAGCGATATAACCGCTTAAACCGGCTAAAAGTTGGGTGGCCCGTTGTAGCAGACTTTCGAGACTCCAAGCAGGAGACTTAGCGTTTTTATGCAGATAATAGCCGATTTTTTCGCCGATACGGTCATCGGGAGTCATTAACTCATCGACGTAGAGACGATAACCCCAATCGGAGGGAATGCGTCCGGAGGAAGTGTGGGGTTGATAGAGTAAACCTTCTTTTTCCAGTTTACCGAGAGCATTGCGAATAGTGGCGGAACTAATAGTAAATTTGTACTCTTCGAGTAGAGTTTTCGAGCCAACTGGTTCGGCCGTGGCAATATAATGTTGGATTGTGGCCTTAAGGATATGTTGATAGCGATCGCTGAGATGGTTTCTAGCGGACATAGGGGAATAATCTTAACAAAAGATTTATAACATTTTTTTAGACAGTATAACGCTTAATCAGTTATCAGTTATCAGTTATCAGTTATCAAGGTTCTTCGTTACTTGGTATGGTTCGATCGGGTGGCATAAATCGACTATATCCTTATCTGGCAAGAGATTTAATTGATTAGTTCGCTCTAGATCAAAAACAATTGACAAAAATCGCAGCAATGTCTGTCTCTATAAGGGTTTCATTCCTTATAACCCCGTCCATTGCAGAAGACAAACCGAAGAACCGTAATCAATGGGGAGAAAGGGGATAGTGTACCCCTCTCTTTTCCCGATGGGGGCGATCAAAATTAGTAACGGGGAATATTAGGATCGACGAGGAGGGAATAAGCATCGATGCCACCGTTAATATTTTTAACATTAGTAAAACCCTGACTTTGTAGCCATTGGCACATCTGTAGGGATCTCATGCCATGGTGACAGATAACGAGGGTTTCTGCTTGGGGGTTGAATTGGCTGGCAATAGTGGGCGACCATTCTTGGTATTGACTCAAGGGTAAAATGGTAAAATTGGCTACAAATGCCATGGCAACTTCCTCCGGTTCGCGCACATCAATAAGTTGTAAATTAGGATCATGATCGGCTAAACGGAGAGCGAGTTCATGGACGCTAATTTCGGGAATGCTCATAGATTTGGTTTTAAGAATCGGTTATCTTTCCTTTAGAGTAGCAAATCGAGGGACCCTGAGCGGTTATCTGTGAACAGTGCCTAGGTTGTGATGATGGTGAGGAGAATTCTGAGGAACAAAAAAAGCGCATTTGTCCCCGGCTGGATTTCAGTTAAGCTTTGATCAGAGGTTATTGCAGGAGGGAGTTATTGATACCGAATAGATTCACCCAGATGTATTGCGCTGAAGCTATCTTTTCCCCAGTTTTTTATCCTCTGATTAATTTCTAATCTGTACTGCATTCTCTCCCTCTCCCCACCTCCCCACTTCCCCACTCCCATCCCCCCACCTCCCCACTTTATAATTCATAATTCATAATTCATAATTCCTCCCAGCTTATGATTCCCCTACAATTAACCCTGAAAAATTTTCTCAGTTATCGCGAGGCAGTGCTAGATTTTCGCGGATTACATACTGCCTGTATTTGTGGTGCCAATGGTGCGGGAAAATCCTCTTTACTCGAAGCAATTACTTGGGCAATTTGGGGAGAAAGTCGCGTCTCGATTGCTGATGATGTCATTCATGCGGGCAGCGATTATGCGCGGGTAGATTTCGAGTTTAGTTATGGGGGAGAAATTTATAAAATTATCCGTAGTCGTCACCGGGGGGGAAAAGCTTCTGGTTTAGATTTTCAGGTGATTAATGATCAAAGTTTTCGTCCTTTGTCGGGCAAAAGTATTAAAGATACCCAAGCACAGATTAATACTTATCTAAAAATAGACCATAAAACTTTCATTAATTCTGCTTATTTACGACAGGGACAAGCGGACGAGTTTATGAAACAGCCTCCCAGTGGTCGTAAACAGATTTTAGCAGAATTATTACAACTCGATCGCTATGAAATTTTAGCAAATAAAGCTAAGGATATATCGAAACAATTTGATGGACAGTCCCTCCAGATTGAGCAGCAAGTAGAAACGATAAAACTCCGTCTTCAGGAGAAAAATTCTTATCGGGAACACCTGCAAGAGTTAAGCACCCAAATTAACCAAATTAATCAAGAACAAGAGGTAAATAATCGGCGTTTACAGCAACTGCAAGGGGAAGAAAATCAGCGTCATAATTGGGAAAAACAGCTGCAGTGGCAAAGAGAACAGGAGCGAGCTTTATTAGCGGAAATCGAGAGATTAGACCGGGAAAAAGTTAGTCTAGACAATCAATTAAATCAAATAAGGACTATTCTTCATCGCAAAAATGAGATTATTACCGCACACGAGCGCCTAATCAATTTAGACCAGAAAGAGGCCAGTTTGTCAAGTCAATTGCAAGCTTGGCAACAGGCCCAGTATGATAAACAACAATTAGAACAGAAATTACAGCAAAAAATTAACGAATTTACCCTTCCCATCCAACAAACGAGCGCTCGTTTAGAAGAATTGGGAAGACAGGAACAAGAAACTCAAAAAATTATCGAGCAAGCGGGAGATATTCAAGCAGGATTAGAGAAGTTAAATTATCATCGTCAACGTCTTCAGGAATTGGATAGATTAGCTTTAAAATATGCTCCTTTAAATAGCAGAAAAGCTGATCTAAATATGCAGTTGGAACGGGAAAAAGCCAGGATTAATGCTCGTTGGGAACAATTGCAAAGAAATCGGCAACAATTAGAGACAGAAATCGCTCGTATTCCTCTACTAAGAGAGGAAGCTCTCAATTTAGCCAAACGGATTAAGGAACTAGATAAAAAACAAACCTATTGTGAACGAGTTGAAGAAAAGGAAACTCTTAAACAAGTGGATAAAAAAAGTTTATTGGATCAACAGAAAAGATATGAAGAACAACTTTTAGAGTTAACTGATAAATTGGAAAAATTAAATATTCCCGATTCGGTTTGTCCTTTGTGTGAACAGAATTTAGACAGTCATCACCGTCATCAAGTAATCAGGAAAACCCATCAACATCAAGAACAAATTCAAGAGCAAATTTGGTCTCTACAGGAACGGATGGCAGACTGCGATCGAGATTTAAAACGTTTAGGGGAGGAATTAGCCCAAATTAAACAAGAATTGCCAGTAAGATCGAATCTACAACAAAAGTATGTGCAGTTGGAAGTCAAGTTAGAAACTATTGAAGAAAAGGAAATAGAACTAGAGAAAACCGAGGAGATACTTGCAGAGTTAGAAGCACTTTTAAGCAGTGGTAATTATGCCCTAGAATTACAGCAAGAATTGCAAATTGTCAATCAAGAAATTGCCTTATTAAATTATGATGAACAAAGTCATGCTTTAGTCAGAGGAGAAGAAAAAAGATGGCGTTGGGCAGAAATTCAAGAATCAGAACTTAAGCAAGCAAACCGTCGTTTAGCTAATATCAATGCCGAGAAACCTAATTTAATTAATCGATTAGCTAGACTAGAACAGGAGAAACAAGAACTAGGTCAAAACTCCCCACTTAAACAGGAAATTGAACGCTTAGAAAAGCTTATTCAAAACTTGAATTATGATCGCGGTGAACATCAGAATATTCAAAATCTGATCCGACAATTACAGGGGGTAAGATTACAGTATCAAGACTGGCAACAAGCAGAAAAAAATTATCCAGAAATAGCCGCTAAAATCGCTGACATTGAGCAAAGATTACAGGTGCGAAATGAGGATCACCAGAAGATAAATCAGGAGTTAGCCAATATTAGTCAAAAGATTGGTACTTTGACCGACTATCGCCAAGAAATAGCTGCATTATCGACTAATATTCAACAGCGAAGACAGATAATTGATGGATTGCTCTCCCAAAAAGGTCGGGTTGAGGAGAAGTTACATCAACTAGAAACTTTAGGTAAACAACTGACAGAAAAAGAGAGTGATTTAGCTAAAGTTAAAAAACAATATACAGTTTATAAAGAGTTAGCCATAGCTTTCGGTAAAAATGGTTTACAAACTATGATGATTGAGAATGTTTTACCAGAGTTGGAAGCACAAACTAATCATATTTTAGCTCGCTTAACTGGTAATCAATTTCATGTGCATTTTTTAACCCAAAAAAGTGGTAAAGGTACTAAGAAACAGCAACAAAAGTCAATCGATACTTTAGATATTATTATTGGTGATACCAGGGGATCTCGTCCCTACGAAACCTATTCAGGAGGGGAAGCTTTTCGGATTAATTTCTCGATTCGATTAGCTTTAGCGAGATTATTGGCACAAAGAGCGGGAACAGCCTTACAAATGCTCATTGTTGACGAGGGATTCGGAACTCAGGATGCGGAGGGATGCGAGCGCTTAATCGCGGCAATTAACGCTATATCCGCCGATTTTGCCTGTATTTTGACTGTAACTCATATGCCCCAATTTAAAGAAGCTTTTCAACATCGCATCGAAGTCCGCAAAACCGAACAGGGTTCCCAATTGATGTTATTATCCTAGGAAAAATATTGATGTAAATATGGAAAAAATTACGGTTACAGTAAAACTATTTGCTATTTATCAAGAAGTCTATCAAACTTCACAATTAAACCTCGAATTTCCTGCCCACACTTCCGTGGCAGCAGTGTTAAACTATATTATAGCCCCCTATCCTCAATTAGAAAGATGGCGCGGTGTTACTCGTTTTGGAGTTAATCTTCAGTTTGTTTCGGGAGAGAAAATCCTCGAAAATGGCGATGAGATAGTTTTAATTCCCCCCGTTAGTGGTGGCTAAATGGAGATAGGGAAAATCACAAAAGTTGACTGTCACCTTTTTTCCTTTTTACTTTTTCCTTGATATCCCGTGTCTAACTGGCAAATTCCCCCATCGGTAGAGCTTCCCCAAGAGTTTTTAAAAATAGTCCAAGACTATACCCCAGAGTCGAATGGCAGCGTCGTGGCACAAATATTATGGCATCGCGGTGTCCGGGATGTGGTGACTCTGGGGACGTTTCTGGATGAGAAAGCTTATCAGTCAAAAACTCCCTTTGATTTTGGGCAAGAAATGAACTTCGCCGTCAAAAGACTGGAAAAAGCCCTAAATAAAGGTGAAAAAGTGACTATTTGGGGTGATTTCGATGCCGATGGTGTCACCGCTACCAGTGTCCTCTGGGAAGGATTGGGACAGTTTTTCCCACCCTATCAACAGTTAGATTATTACATACCCGATCGCCAAAAAGAATCCCACGGCCTCAATTCTCCTGGTATCGAGAAACTAGCGCGTCAAGGAACCAGTTTAATCGTCACCTGTGACACAGGAAGCACGAATATCGCCGAAATTGACTATGCAAACAGTCTAGGCATCGATATTATCATCACCGATCATCATACCCTACCCGACGAGCGCCCCGAGGTGATTGCCCTGATTAATCCCCGCTACTTTGTGGAAACCCATCCTTTCTATCATCTTTCTGGGGTTGCCGTTGCTTATAAATTAGTGGAA
>NZ_JASJFG010000610.1:0-1089 GCF_030065375.1 Microcystis sp. M49636_WE2
CTGTTTAAACTCGGTTTAGAAATTGATACTCTCAAAATTCAAAATGTTGCCGATGACGTGGATTATCTTAACTCCCTCGGACGGGAAAGAATCGCTTTAGTCATGCGTGATGCTGAAATTGCTGAATCAAATGCCCTCAATGAAGCTGAACAAATAGTCGCGGAATGTGAGGAACAGGCAACCGTGGCTAAAACCCGCGATCAAATTATCATTTTAGAGCAAGAAAACGAGTTGAGAAAGTTAAAAGCAAAACTGGAACAACAGGCAAAATCGGAAGAAGAAATAACTATTGCTGCTGCTAAGGAAAAACGTGCTATAGTTGAGGAAAAATTGCAACAGGTTAGGGCAGAATTGGAAAGATTACGTCTTCAAGCAGATCAAGTTTTACCCGCAGAAGCGCAGCAGGAAGCTGAAACTTTCCGCGCTAGAGGAGAAGCGGCAATTTTTGAAGAAAATGCCAAAGCTGAAGCCTTAGTTAACGAATTATTTGCAGAAGTCTGGCAAAACACCGGCAGCGAAGCAGAGGCAATTTTCTTGATTCAACAGTTAGAAACTATCCTGGAGGAGGCGATTAAAATTCCTAGACGCTTACACCTCGATCGAGTTAATATCGTTGATAATGGTGATGGTAAATCCCTGGCTGCCCTGATCAAAGTCTATCCCGAAATCGTCAATCAATTCCTCGCCAGTGTCCATCAAACCCTCGGTATTGATGTGGTGGGAACTCTCACCAATAAAATTGAAAAATAGCAGTCAGAAAACCTACTAGACAGGCCTTCTAAAATAGATTGTAACCGAGATCGAGCAGGGTTAAAACCGCACTCGATCTCACCGCTAAGAATCCCCGTCTTTTGCAAGCGGGGAGATGTCAACTCATCAATACTTGGGACCCTATCAATCAATTTTCCCGGCCGAAGCAGCATTGACTATAAACTTGCTAAAACCTCTTTAGCGGCGGCCAAAGTCCGTTCGATATCGGCCTCTGTGTGAGCTAAAGAAGTAAAACCAGCTTCAAACTGGGAAGGAGCTAGATAAACGCCTCTTTCCAACATTCCCCGGTGAAAACGACCGAATTTAGCCACATCGGCC
>NZ_JASJFG010000933.1:0-2476 GCF_030065375.1 Microcystis sp. M49636_WE2
ATTAACCCCTCTGGGTGCAAGGGTTTTAGTGTCATGAAACCTTAAAATGAGAATTGCTGGTCATGTTGATTCAATAATTTTTATCACTGCTCTAAATTCTCGCAGTGCTTGAGCATGATTTTCTATACCAATACAACGCATCAATAAACCTACATCTAAACTCGGTAAAAGTTGCGATTTACTAACAGCTTTATATCCCTCATTTCCTAAACTATAAAACAATAACTCATCATTCATCCAAAACCAAACTTCAGGAATTTGTAACCGTTTGTATGCTTCTAGTTTATTAATTCCTCCACTACTAACAACCACCTCAATAACTAAATCAGGATGTTTTCTATTTGCTCCCAATTCATAAGATTCATCACCTTCTCTTTTAACCTTTTCAAATTCATTTTCTAAGGTGACAGAACCAGTAGGAGTAAAATCTAATCCCAAAAATTCTAAATAAATTTCTACTAAGGAAGCAATACGTTTTTTGATAGTTTCGTGTTTTTTCCCTGGCATTTTTCTAATCTCCAAAACTCCATCTAAAAAAGATAACTTTAACCCTGGGCGATCGATTAGCTGTTCAACAGCTTTAAATTCTCTCCAGGTTAAGTCACTAATTAAAATTGGTTCTGCTTCTCGTTCGATAAGTGTAGTTATCATAATTTAAACCCAAATCTAGAGAGTTAATTTTGCTCAACATGATATCATATAAAAACAGATTAAGTGGGTAGGCGTTAAAAATTATCAGATGCCCCCCTTATCAAGGGGGATCCCCCCGCCTATCGGCACCCCCCTTATCAAGGGGGGCAGGGGGGATCGGCACCCCCCTTATCAAGGGGGGCAGGGGGGATCGAACCTAAAATCCATTTTTAATTTATTAATTATAACCAGCTACTTATCATGAAAAATATCAGAGTCTGACAAACCCCCCTTAATCATACCATAGCCAGTAAACCTTTTGAGAATACCAAATCATCAGACTTCTTGTAAAAATCAAAAATTGTTGTTAGGGTTAGAAGTCAGTAGCCAGTAGTCGGTCGTCAGGAGAATTAAGAATGAATAAAAATCAATTAAGTGGTCTATTTACATATTTTATGCAATTTAATCCTTATTTTTGACGTTTTTGAACCCTCAAAAATCAACTATGCAAGAGATATTATCTAAATTACTTGTTAATACTGCACACTTAAAACTCAAATCTGATAACTGATAACTGATAACTGATAACTGATAACTGATAACTGTCTTACTCGGCCTTTACCAAACCCTGAGAGCGAATACAGGCCAGTTCCCAGCGACAATCGGGATTAACTTCCACTGGTTTGAGTCGGGCCCAGATTTCGCCTTGAGCATCGGCATAAAAACTATCGATAATAGCGGCAATACGAGTACCGAAAGGTTCGGTAATCAGGACAGAATCGGTCAGATTAAATACTTCGCCATTAGCTCCCGTCGCTTTTTCGATGACGGGAATTTCTGCTTTGGGAATTGGTTTTCGGAATGGAGGAGCCGAATCGAAACGGGGACGGAGAGGAGATTTTATCTCGCTACTGACTGATTTTACCGTTTCCTCGGCTGGTTTTTCCTCGATGATTTCTGGAGGAGTTTCTGGAGGTTTGGGGGGTACTGCAGCCCTAGAACCCTTTTTAATAATTTGTAGAGGTTGTAGGGGAGGAGTGGTTTTAATTGGCTCTTCGGGAGGTTCAGGGGTGCTAGGGGTTTTCTTCGGGGGACGTGGCATGATACGACAAGGAAAATAAAAACTATAGGATTATTGAAGCACATCGAGCCGCTAACCCGCTCGACCGCTGCTTGTGTCAATTTTGCTGTGGCTAATTCTTCCCTGGATCCAGGCCAGATACCCCGCACTATAGCTATCTAGGAATTAGTCGATTCCCCTCTCTCCCCAACTTATTGAAAAAATTTCTCATTAAGTATTGACAACAATTCCTAATAAGCTTATAGTTATTTATAGTGTTCTCCTCTCAAGGATCGGCAGTGGAACCGCGCGGCAGTCTCTAACAATGCGGTTCCCATTTTTTTTTGGAACGATAGAAGGCTTTTAACGTCTCTAAACTTCTAGGTTTCCTCATCCTTTGGCTTTTATGAACGATAATTCCGACCTGTACCTCGATCATCTCACCCATGCGGATACTGTCATTACTGCTGAAATTGTCGAGCATGAGAGTCAATCAACAGATGAGACAGATTGGGCAGCTCTATCCTCTCATTTACGTCAACAAAATCAAGAATTACAAGCGGAGATCTGGCGACGGGAGCAAGCTCTCGGGGAACTGCGATCGCAGTTAGCCGAGCAACATCGTCGCTGGCAAAGTTGCGATACCCTAATCCAGCAGCAAAACGAGGAACTGCAATACGAAAAGCAACAATTACAGCGAGCTTTAGGAGAAATCGAACAGTATCGTCAAGCAGAACAACGGCAACCGATGATTATTGCCAATTTGACCGCAGAATTGACCCGCAC
>NZ_JASJFG010000761.1:0-3461 GCF_030065375.1 Microcystis sp. M49636_WE2
GAGATCCTTATCGGTAAAAGGTTCCGGCACATCAAAATCGTAGTAAAATCCGGTTTCAGTCCAAGGCCCGATAGTAACTTGGGCTTTCGGGAATAATTTCTGCACCGCCATGGCCATCACATGGGAGGTGGTGTGACGAATGCGCTTGAGGTGGTCGGATTCGCTGGTTTTCGGTAGTTTAATCGGGGCTTGGTTATCCATGTCTTTTGAATTTACACCTTCTCTGTTCTCTATTTTAATAGTAAAAGGAGTCTTTAGTCAGGAAAAAAATCAAGATAGATATCAATGCCATTTCCCCCCATCTCTAACCTCTAAACCCTCATCTCTATTTCCCGATGAAAAAACTAATTTTATCCTGTTTATTTTTGGGATTGGTTGCTTGTCATGCCTCGGTTAATACCACCGATAACCAAAAACCAAAGGTAATCTCCACTAGCACAATTATCGCCGATTTAACCGCACGAGTGGGCGGTGAAGAAATTGACCATCAAGACATTTTAAAACCGGGGGATGATCCCCACGTTTATGAACCAGTTCCTGCCGATAGTGTCGCTTTAGAAAAAGCCGATTTAATTCTCTATAACGGTTATAATCTCGAACCGGGGTTAATTAAAATGATCGATTCTACGGCAGTTAAAGCTAAAAAAGTGGCTGTGGGAGAAGCCATTACACCTTTACAACTGGAAAAAGAGGGGCAGAAAGTCCCGGATCCCCACGTTTGGGGTTCGGCTAAAAATGGTATAATCATGGTGGAAAAAATCCGAGATCAATTGATTGAATTAAGTCCCGAAGATAAAGAGATTTTTACTGAAAATGCCGCCCAATTAATCGCAGAATTAGAAAATCTTGATCGCTGGATTGCTGCGGCTATTGAAACTATCCCCCCTTCCCAAAGGCAATTAGTCACCACTCATGACGCTTTTCAGTATTATGCTCATGCCTACGGTTTAAAAGTTGCAGGAACTTTAATTGGTATTAGCACCGAAGAACAACCTAGCGCCCAAACGGTGAAAAATCTAGCCGATGCTATTAAAAATCTCCGGGTTGCTGCTATCTTTGCCGAGACCACTATTAATCCCGCTTTAATTACCACGGTAGCGGAAGAAGCGGGGGTGAAATTAGCACCACAACAATTATATTCTGATTCGATCGGCGCGGTGGGTACTAGAGGGGATAGTTATGTAAAAATGCTCAGGGAAAATACTCGATCGATCGTGGAATCTTTAGGGGGAAAAGTACCCCCAGAAGCTCAATAGACCTCTTGTAAAAATCAAAAAATTGTCCTTAGAGTCAGGAGTTAGGAAGGCAGAAATACCGACAATCAGCAATTATCAGTGACTTTTAGATGATGACAAATAGATCAGCAGCTGCCTGTAAGCATCCCACCGAAAAGCTAATGCGCGGGGGGTTTGGGGGGTAGAACCCCCCAAAAGCTTGGATTGAGGGAAAAAATCGAAAGTAACGCCCGACTTTAGCAGAGAGTTTCCCCTTAAAAATCCCAACTTAGTAGATTTACAAAGCGGGGTTTATTTCCCAAATCCTTTACCGCGATTGACAGCAGGTAAAATGAGACAACTGTTAATCTGTTCTTTTAGGGTTTCATGATCAAGATTTTGACCGATAAGAACTAGCTGATTTTTCGGACTACCTTTCCATTCGTCATCTTCGAGAGTGAAACGTTTACCACTGAGGTGGAAAATATGACGTTTAGGACTTTCATCAAACCAGAGAATACCCTTAGCGCGGAAAACGCTTTCCGGTAACTGATTATCGAGGAAATATTGGAACTTCCGAATCGAAAAAGGTTGGTCACTAGCAAAGGAAATAGAAGTAAATCCATCCACCTCTAAATGATTGGAATGGTCGTGATGATCATGATCGTGATCGTGGTGGTGATCATGGTCGTGATCATGATCGCAATGGTCGTGATCGTGGTCGTGGTGATCATGGTCGTGGTGTTCTTCTTCTGTGTCGAAATATTTATCCGATTCAAATAGTCCGACGCTGAGAATTAAGGGTAAAGGGACCTGACTTTTGCTAGTACGAAGAATTCTCGCTCCTTCCTTCATGTCCCGGATTCTTATTTCTAAAGAATCCACATCCCCTTCATCCACTAGATCGGTTTTATTGAGAACAATAATATCACCGTAGGTGATTTGACTTAAGGCCGCTTGCGAGTTGAATAAATCGAGACTGAAATTGGCACAATCCACCATAGTGACAATGGAATCTAAACGGGTCATTTCCCGTAATTCCGTCCCTAAAAAGGTTAAAGCTACTGGTAAAGGATCGGCTAATCCCGTGGTTTCTACGACTAAATAATCGATTTTTTCGGGACGTTCGAGAACTTTATAAACCGCTTGAATTAAATCCTCGTTAATCGTGCAGCAAATACAGCCATTATTTAATTCTACCATGCTGTCATCACTGCTGATAATCAGTTCGTTATCGATACCGATTTCACCGAATTCATTGACAAGAACAGCAGTTTTTAACCCCTGTTGATTGCTGAGAATATGATTGAGGAGGGTAGTCTTACCACTACCAAGAAACCCAGTAATAATTGTTACCGGTAGCCCTTTTTTTGGCACTGACATCGTGTTAATAGCTTGTGATTCGACGGTTTGCATAATGATTTGGGGGTGAGTATTCTGTCACTAAAAGGCGATTTTTCGGGATGAGATAGCTAGTTTTTCTCGATCAAACAGTCTCCACTCGATCGCCGACTATTTTTATTGTAGATATTTTTGGACCACATCCCATCCTGTTAGGGTAACAAAAAGAAAACCCAGAAACAATAAAAGATTAGTGCCGATGTGGAGAGACCGCGCTAGAGGTGGACGAGTGGTAATGTTCAGGCCGCTAATTGCCGAAACAAAAACCAGAAAAACCACCGATAAACCCGCTATCAGGTGGGAAGAGTGGCCTAAACTGCCATAATGACCGATTGTTCCCACTAATCCGATTCCCAGCAGAATTAAGACCAAAGCAACCATGATCAGGCCGCTGAGGAGATGAAAGGGTCTTAACCATTTCGGTCGAGATTGGCCCGCGAGTCGTCGATAACCCATGTTTACCCCCGAAACCGCTAGTAAAAAATAGGCAAAGAGGGCAAATCCCATCGACCAAGCGGCAATTTTCCATAACCAGAGAAAGGAAGGGAGATTCATAGGGGGGGGATTATTGTTAGCAAGGAAAGGGACGACCGATCGTGTTAATTTAAGTTTACCGGACAAAAATCAGCAAGTTAGGGCTAATATGTCTCATCTCACTATCGACACGGAAAATAATCAGCGTCAACCCTTTGAATTGCCCGGGGCTAAACCCCATTATAACCCCGATCGACCCGGACAAGTTAATCATATTTTTCTCGATTTAATTATTGATATTCCCCGACAAAGTTTTCAGGGCAGCTGTCAGATTACCCTCACCCCCATTCGTCAGGGAATTAGCAGTTTAAC
>NZ_JASJFG010001006.1:0-16524 GCF_030065375.1 Microcystis sp. M49636_WE2
CGCTTAATTTCCCCTCATCCTCGCGCAGATTGGCTAAACCTTGACTAGCAAGATAATAAATTTGCTGATTTTCTCTGGGAAACTTCTCCAGATATCGCCATTGATTAGACCCCATTTGAAATAGATACATAGGAGGATTTTCAAATAACTCCACTTCCTGACCTTTTAAGAAATAATCAAACCATTGCAGCTGCATTTTATCCACGGGACTAATTGCCTCTTGACCATAATCTATCTCTCCTACTTTTCTCCCCCAAGGTAGATGAGTCCAAGGACCAATAATTAGTCGTTGGGGATAGATAGAACGACTTTGCATTTCTTGGTATAAACTCAAAGTTCCCCGGAGATGAGGATCGAACCAACCCCCGATATGTAACATCGGTAAATCGATATTTTTTAAAAGGTGTTGCGGTGATAAATTTTGCCAATAGTCATCGGGAAGATAACGAGTAATCCAATCGTGATAAAAAGAATCGGCGGCCAAATCCTGTAAAATTTGGGGAGAGGCTGCAATAGGATCAAAAAGGGGTAAATTTCGGGAAGCTACCCAGAGTTTTTGATAGGCAGTTTCGTCCCCTTTTAATCTAGCTGTTTCCGCAGCTAATTGTATTGCCCAAGCAAGATTATATTGTAAATTAAATGCTTCATTTTCATAGGCCCAATCTCGATATAAATCGTGAGCAATCATCGCTGGGCAAATAGTTTTTAAAGCGCTATGACCATTGGCAGCGGCATATAATTGGGTCATTCCCTGATAGGAAAAACCATACATTCCCACCACACCCGTATTATTAGGAATAGTTAAAACCCATTCAATAGTTTCTAATCCGTCGCTAATTTCATGGGCAAATAAATTAAAATTTCCCGTCGAGTTTCCCCGTCCCCGGACATCCTGAATTACCACAATATAACCCCGACGTGCATACCAGCTAGGATGGGCATAAACCACCGTAGAAGCGATCGTTTTTCCGTAGGGTTGTCGCATTAGTAAAATAGGAAAAGATTCCCTACTATCGGGACGATAAATATCGGCAGCTAAACTAATTCCATCTCTGGTGATGAAACTAGCTGTTTCTTTTTTTATGGGGTAGGGATTAAGCATTATTATCTCTTTCAGATAAAAAATAGTGTCAGGTGGCTCAATTGGGAAAACTTGACAAAGACCAGATAAAGCTTAACTAAATGTTACAATAAAGGCGGACTGCCTCACCGGCCTAAGACTGGAGAAAAATCAACGATGCTACGACTAGAGAGAATTAGTAAGATTTACCCGACGGGAGAAGTGTTAAAAGATGTCACTTGGGAAGTAAAAACTGGCGATCGCATCGGGTTGGTGGGAGTCAATGGGGCCGGAAAATCCACCCAACTAAAGATTATTATGGGGGAAGTGGAACCCACCGCCGGAGAGATCATCCGTCCTACCAGTCTCCATATCGGCTATCTTACCCAAGAATTTGAAGTGGATCCCCGTCGGACGGTACGCGAGGAATTTTGGACGGTGTTTCAAGAAGCGAATCAAGTCCACCATCAACTAATAGAAATTCCCCAGCACATGGAAAAAGCCGATCCCGAAGAATTAGATCGCTTAATTCATCAATTGGATCGCTTACAAAGACAATTTGAAGGGTTAGATGGTTATGGATTAGAAGCACGCATCGAGAAAATTTTACCAGAAATGGGCTTTACTATTGATGACGGCGATCGCTTGGTAAGTTCCTTTAGTGGTGGTTGGCAAATGCGGATGAGTTTAGGCAAAATTCTCCTACAAACTCCCGATATTTTACTCCTCGATGAACCCACTAACCATTTAGACTTAGAAACCATTGAATGGTTAGAAAAATTCCTCAAGGATTTAACTACTCCCATGGTCATAGTTTCCCACGACCGGGAATTTCTCGATCGCCTCTGTACCAAAATTGTCGAAACTGAAAGGGGAGTTTCTACCACTTATTTAGGTAATTATTCTGCCTATCTACAGCAAAAATACGAACAACAATCCGCTCAGTTAAGTGCCTACGAACGTCAGCAAAAAGAACTAGAAAAACAGCAAGCTTTCGTGGATCGGTTCCGGGCCAGTGCCACCCGTAGCACCCAAGCAAAAAGCCGGGAAAAACAATTAGAAAAGGTGGAAAAAATTGAAGCCCCAATCGCCGATGTGCGTACCTTAAAATTCCAGTTTCCTCCAGCAGTGCGTAGTGGTCGGGAAGTGGTAACTATCAAAAATCTTGTTCACATTTACGATGATAAAATTCTCTTTTTGGGAGCAAATCTGGAAATAGAAAGGGGCGATAGAGTCGCTTTTTTAGGCCCAAATGGTGCAGGAAAATCCACGCTTTTACGTTTAATTGTTGGGTTAGAACCCCCCACAGAAGGCTCGATTGAAATCGGTAAACATAACGTTATTCCTAGTTATTTTGAGCAGAACCAAGCGGAAGCTTTAGACCTAACTAAAACCGTTTTAAATACGATTCATGATGAAGTTCCCGATTGGAAAGATGTGGAAGTTCGCAGTCTTTTAGGGCGATTTTTATTCAGTGGGGAAACGGTATTAAAAAGAGTAGAATCTTTGAGTGGTGGCGAAAAAGCGCGTCTTGCTTTAGCCAAAATGTTACTTGCTCCCGCTAACTTATTGATTCTCGATGAACCCACTAATCACCTCGATATTCCCGCCAAGGAAATGTTAGAATCGGCTTTAAAAGTTTATGAAGGCACGGTTTTAATTGTTTCCCATGATCGTTATTTTATCTCCCAGGTAGCTAACAAAATTGTCGAGATTCGGGACGGCGAATTAATTGCCTATGCGGGAGATTATCACTATTATCTAGAAAAACTAGACGAAGAAAAACAAAAAGCCGAACAAAAACGCATTGAAGCGGAAAAAGCGGCCAAAGCTGCCGCTAAACGCTCTAAACAAAAGGCCAAAAAAGGTTAGAATGTAAAGTATCAACCTATCCACAATTATCTATCGATTAATTAATCTTATGGCAGCTATAAAAGTAGGCGATCAAGTTCCTAATTTTTCTCTCCCTTCCCAAACAGGGGCAACGGTTAATATCGGCGATTTAATCGGTAAAAAATCCCTAGTAATTTATTTCTATCCCAAAGATGATACTCCGGGTTGTACCGCAGAATCCTGCGCTTTCCGCGATAGTTATGAAGTGTTTACCGATGCAGGTGCGGAAGTTATTGGTATTAGTGCCGATAGTCCCCAATCTCATCAACAATTTGCCCAAAAATATAATCTTCCCTTCACTCTTTTAAGTGATAGTGATAACCGAGTGCGGAAATTATTCGGTGTTCCCTCTACTCTATTCGTCCTCCCCGGACGAGTTACCTATATCATTGATAAAGCGGGAATCGTCAGACATATTTTTGATTCTATGTTAGATTTTAAAGCTCACGTTACCGAATCTTTAAACACGATTAAATCTTTTTAAGTTGATGATTATAAAAGAAATCCCGATCAGATAATTACTTGGGAAGAAATTAAAACATCTATCGAGTAATTGTGCTGATTCTGACTTAAAAACACGCCAATTCAAGTCTGAATTGGCGCTTTTCCCCTAGTTTCGACTGATCGTTTATGGGTGAAAACTCATCTCTTCGGTGAGATTTCCTTTTAAGTCTTCTCCCAATCACTGGGAAAGATTGGTGATCGCTCGTAAAGTAGTTATCTCAATGATGAGGTACGAAGTCTCCTTTTGGGTAACGTCGCCACTGCGGAACGTCGGAAAAGTAGCTAGTCCTCTGGAGATGATGCTAAATACCGTCATACTTCATCTTTATGAGAAAGGCCGTAACTTGCTTTTATAGGTAATACTTTTGAGATATTTACATATCTATCTGTAGTAGGAAATTGGCGAGTGGCGAGTTTTTTTAGTAAACAGTAAAGAGTAATCAGTGAAGTGATAACTGATAACTGATAACTGATAACTGATAACTGATAACTGCTATAAACCACCCCAAACTAATCGGGCTGCCCAAAAGGGAATTAACAAAAATAAAGCAATAAAATCAGCCCATCTTAACTGTAATTGGTGCCAGCGAACTTGATGCTGATTGGGACTGGTAAAACCGCGAACCTCCATAGCGATCGCTATTTGTTCGGCGCGTAAAAGCAAATTATCTAGTAATTTTTCCACTACTGTTAACCAGACGTTTAAACTTCTTTTAATCCCTAATTTTTGCCAATCGATCGCCCTAGTTCGCACTGACCTAGCTAGATTTTGCACTTCTTCTAAAACCAGGGGAATAAAGCGCAAAGATAGGGTAAGAGTCAGAGAAATTTCTGTCACTGGCACATTAAATCGCCGTAAAGGACTCATTAAATTCTCTAAACCTTCGGTAATTTCTTCCGGGGCCGTCGTCAATAAAAAGAGATTAGTGCTATAAATTAAAGTAAAAACTAAGGTACTAATTCTCACTGCTAATTCCAAAGAACGTCGGGTAACAAATAAACGACCTCTATCCCATAAAACATACTGATAATCACTTGCTGGCGGTAAATTCAGCCCTTCCTCCGGCAAACGCGGCTGAATACTCACCCCTAAACCATCGGGAGTGATAGCAGTAATCAGAAAGACAATAATCGCCAAAAATATCAGCCAGCCCATCTGTTGCCGCCAGACGCGGGGAGGAATAGGGGCCAACAGGGTTAACAACATTAACAATCCCACCAAAGCTAAACGCCACCAAGGATTAGCTAATAAAGGTGCTGCTAAAAAAGCCATTAACCAGATAAATTTTACCCGCGCATCCAGTTGATGTAGTCGGGTAATCGGTTGATCGAGATAAAGACCGATGGGCAAACTTCGCAATAAATCCATAAATTAGACCTTGGTGGCTCTATTAACCGTTTTTTCCACTTCTCGCGCCGGTTTGCCGCGCCAGATTAAGCGGATCGGGGTTCCTTTAAAGCCTAACTGTTGCCGGAATTGCCCTTCGATGTAACGGCGATAGTTATCATTAAAGCGCTGGGGATCGTTAACAAAAAGGGCGATCGTGGGGGGTTGACTCGATACTTGCGTGCCATAGTATAGTTTCCCCTGTTTTCCGCCTCTGGTGGTGGGGGGATTGTGCCATTTAACCGCATCTTCGATCACATCGTTGATTACCGAGGTACTGACGCGACGACGGTGAGATTCGGCGGCAATATCAACTAATTCGAGGATTTTAGTGACTCTTTGCCCCGTCATGGCGCTGACAAAGATCATTTCTGCCCAATCCATGAAATACAGCCGATCCTGGAGCATTTTGGTGTAAGTATTGATGGTGTAGGTGTCTTTCTCCACCGCATCCCATTTATTGACCACTAGCACCACCGCACGCCCTTCTTCAATGATTCGTCCCGCTAATTTTAAATCCTGTTCGGTGACACCATCTAGCACATCGATGACGAATAACACCACGTCAGACCGGCGAATTGCCTTAAAAGCACGGTTAATACTGAAAAATTCGGCTCCATAGTCCACATTCTTCTTACGGCGAATGCCAGCGGTGTCAATTAACCGATAAACCTGTCCTTCTCGTTCAATTAAAGTATCGATCGAGTCTCTAGTGGTTCCCGAAATCGGACTGACGATCGCCCGTTGTTGTCCAGTTAAAGCATTGAGGAGACTGGATTTACCCACGTTAGGACGACCGATAATTGCCACTTTAATCTCTTCATTTTCGGGAATTTCCGCCGCGGGTGGCAAATATTTAATCACCGCATCGAGTAGTTCACCTGTACCAGAACCGTGAATGGCCGAGATGGGGAAGGGTTCACCGATGGCTAATTCCCAGAATTCCGTCGCTTGCAGGATACCCTGTTCCACCGATTCACATTTATTGACGGCCAAAAGTATCGGGACATTTTGCTGTCGTAACCAAGCGGCAATTTCTCGATCGCCGGCGGTAATTCCCCCTTGCCCATCGACGACAAAAATCGCCACACTTGCCTCTGCTAGGGCGATTAAAGCCTGTTCGCGGATTAAAGGGAGAAATTCGCTGTCATCGTTAAAAACTAGCCCTCCTGTATCGACAATTTGAAAATCTCGATCGCACCAGAAAGCTGGTTGATAGGTGCGATCTCTGGTAATCCCGGGTTGATCAAAAACGATCGCCTGTTGATCTCCAGCGATACGATTGACGAGGGTGGATTTGCCCACATTGGGACGACCGATAATAGCGACGACAGGCAGTTTCATAAGAGGAGAAGGGGACGGAAATTAAAGACCCAATATTCTATCATAGCGATTTGCGATCGAGCTTGGTTGATTTAAACGTTGGTGTACCTAAAGATAGTAGTAATGGAGATAGGGATCGGTCGTCGGTCGTCCGGAGACTATTTTTATTTATTCTCCCCACACCCCACACCCTACACCTTTTAAACGGGATTTAGTATGACAGGTCTAGTGACCCAGAAAACAAGGAAGCGCGAGCGATTCATGTTAATTTTTATTAAGAAGCGATCTTTGATGAGAACAGACAACTATGAACTTCGAGATTCCCAGTGCCGTAAAAACTTGGTCACAATTTGGCCATCCCATTCTCATGTGGGTTTTATTAGGATTAACTATCTATGCCCTCTATTCGGGGCTACAATGGCGACGGACGCGGACAGCAGATAAAGACCTAAAAAAAGAATTATTGCCCAAAAATTTTCGCACTAAACACTATCAAATTGGCTCCCTAATCCTGGCTTTAATGGTGTTGGGGACGATCGGGGCTATGGCGGTGACTTATATTAATAACGGTAAATTATTTGTCGGGCCCCATCTGCTGGCCGGTTTAGGGATGGTGGGTTTAATCTCAATCAGTGCCGCTTTAGTACCTTTAATGCAAAAAGGCAACGAATTGGCTAGAATCACCCATATTACCCTTAATGCCGTCATTTTAGGTCTTTTTGGCTGGCAAGCCTTCACAGGAATGGATATAGTCCAGCGTATTCTCAGCAAAATGTAAGAAAACCTAAACAGAGAGGATGCGTCTGATGACGCATCTAACCCTATGAGAGAAGGGAGAGGGGAGCAAAAAACTGACACTAAATCCAGTTATTAAAAAGTGATACTAAATCTGGTTATTAAAAACTGATTATCTATTGCTCCTATTGCCTATTGCCTATTGCCTTTTGCCTGTCCTGATATGTAGCCTATACTTAACGGATTTAGTATGAGATGCTCCCTAACCATATCTGCCAATTTTCAGTAAACAGTTCACTGATAACTGATAACTGATCACTGATATAGTCATTTCAGATAAGTCTGATACACTCTAGACCAGTTAAACCCTTATTAACTCTAGCATTGATATTCTCAATCTTAATTGAAATGACTATAACTGATAACTGATCACTGATAACTGATTAAATGCCGTGACTTTTGCCGATTACCCAATGACGACGGAAGAAGCGAGCGAGCGAGGTTTCTTCTAAGGATAAGTAAATCGGTCTTCCGTGGGGACAAGTGCGGGGATTACGAGTATTTTGCCAATCATCGAGTAAATTCTGCATTTCTTCTAAACTTAAAGCTGTACCGTTGCGGATCGCACTACGGCAAGCGGTGGCCACCTGAGCGGTTTGTAAATCGCCCCCTAAACTTAATTCTAGTAAAGCATCAGCCCGATCCTGCCGCTCTTTTAGTAGAACAGGAATACTACGAATAGCCCAAGAACGATCGCCAAAACTAGCAACTTCTAATCCTAAACGTTGTAATTGTTCGACTTGTCGAGTAGTTAACTGATTTAAGATGATCGGAGTATCTAACGGCACGATTTCCCAGTTATCCTCTAAACGTTCGTACAAAACCCGCTCATGGGCAATATGTTGTTCCACTAACCATAATCCGTTAGGATGTTCAGCAACTATATAAGTTTGGTGAATTTGGGCTAATGCCTTTAATTCCAGCCGATTTTTCCTGGATTTTTCCCCTATTGTATAAGTGCTTTTTTCCTCGGCAGCCTTGAGAATTTGACTGACGCGCTGATTTTGCGCTTTTTCGGGTATATGTTCGGGATTTAGTCCTAACGCCTTGTCTATGGCTGAAATTATCTGTTCTTGCCAAAAAACAAGGTTATGCAGGTATATTTCCGCTTTAGCTGGGTGACGATTCCAATCGATCGAACGGGGGTTAAGATGTAGATGGAGAAAACAAACGGGATAGCGATCTTTAGGGACTGTGCGAGCGAAAGCTTTAAATATTGCCTGTTCTAACTCCGATGAGCGCACCATTCGCCCATTAACAGCAATTTTAACCCAATCCGGTTGATGGCGAGAAATGCGATCGGGCAAACCGATGACTAATTCAATTTGAGCCAATTCTGCGTCAGGAGTCGTTAAGTCAAGTTTTAGGGATGCTAAATCGTTAAAATGCAGAGATTTAACTAATTGGGGTAATATTTGACTGGCATCCTTACCCGGACTAATGCGTAACCAATCTTGATGATCTTGGAAAACCTGCCAAGTAATTTGGGGATGACAGAGAGCAAAATTATGAATTAAAGTCTGTATATCCTTTAATTGTTTGTTAATTGACGGTAAAGCTTGACGACGCACGGGAAAGTTACCAAAGAGATTCTCTACCGTGACGATAGTGCCGATAGCTATAGGAATCGTTTCTAAATTATCCGGCTCGCCCTGGTGATTGTAAAGACAATAACAACCTAAATCATCGTCATGGCGACTGGCAACCCGCAGACGCGCCACCTGTGCGATACTGTGCAAAGCTTCACCACGGAATCCGAGACTGGTAATCTGCCAAAGATCGTCCCGTTGGCGGATTTTGCTGGTACTGTGGGCATAGCTACACAGTTGCAAATCTTCTCTAGACATTCCCCTACCGTTATCCGATACTTGTATTCGCCAGTTTTGCGGAGATATATCGATGGTAATCCTATCTGCCCCCGCATCAATGGCATTTTCGACTAATTCTCGCACCACAGCGCCTAAAGAGTCGATTACCTCTCCTGCGGCAATTAAATCAATTACGTCTTGGGGTAAAACTTGTATGGGCAAGGTCATCAATTAATGGTTTTAGCCAAGGGCAAACTCGATATATTGTCGCACAGGGGGTGCATGATTAAGGACTCCCCTCCCTACCAATTTATCGGCGATCGCTGCTTCCTTGCCATCCCGCTGCACTGATCAAATATAGCGATAGTCCTGGAGCAAGTCCAATGAGTATGGGCTACATATCAGGAGATGCACTCCTGCAAGGGGAGTGACTCTTAAATTATACTAAATCCGTTGAGCATAGGCTACATATCAGGAGAGCCAAGAGGCAGAAGGCAAGAGGCAAAAGGGGGAATAAATAATCAGTTTTTAATAACCGAATTTAGTATTATTACAGATGCGTCAGCAGCTGCGTGTAAGCATCCCACCGAAAAACTAATGCGCGGGGGGTTTGGGGGGTAGAACCCCCCAAAAGCTTGGATTGAGTGATAAAATCGGAAGCAATACTAAATCCGTGGAGTATGGGCTACATATCAGGAGAGGCACTCCTGCAAAACGGAGAATAAATAATCAGTTTTTAATAACTGGATTTAGTCTGATTACCGTAGCGGCAAAAATGCTGTTGATAGGCAATAATCCCTGATCGAGATAAGATTAATTCTGGTGATCATAGGGAGGACAGTGGTGAATAAACTAAGCATTCTGGTTTTACACGGGCCGAATTTAAACCTATTGGGGAAAAGAGAGCCGAATCTCTACGGTAACGTCAATTTAGAAGCGATTAACCAGTTTTTAAGCGAAGAAGCTACCCGTTTAGGGGTGAATTTAACCGCGCACCAGTCCAATCAGGAAGGGCAATTAGTGGACTGGATTCAGCAAGCATGGGGTCAGCATGACGGTATTTTGATTAATGCAGCAGCTTATACTCATACCAGTATCGCCATCCGCGACGCACTCTTAGGCACAAAAATTGCCTGTGTGGAAGTACACTTAAGCAATATTTACAAACGCGAGTCTTTTCGTCATCATTCCTACATTGCCGATATAGCCATCGGACAGATTAGCGGTTTTGGGGCCGAAAGTTATCGCTTAGGATTATGGGCATTAGTCGATTATTTGCAAAAGAATGGGAAAATTTAAGACAAATGCTGGAACTTCGGGCTTTTAAACCCAAATTTTCGATAAACTAGCGTAGAGGCCGTCTTTGGTTAATAAATCTTCATGGGTTCCCGATTCGACTAATTCCCCGCGTTTCAGCACAAGAATTCGATCGACATTGCGAATAGTGGAGAGACGATGGGCGATAATAATAGCAGTACGATCGACTAAAATCTGTTCTAAAGCTTCTTGAATTAATACTTCTGTCCCCACGTCTAAACTAGCAGTAGCTTCATCTAAAACTAGAATTTCTGGGTTACGAATAGCGACTCTCGCAAAAGCGAGTAATTGTTTTTGTCCTCCCGACAAATTTGCGCCCCGTTCGCGTAAACGGGTATGATAACCATCGGGTAACTCCTCGATAAAGTGATCGATATTAGTTAATTTAGCCGCTGCCTTCACCTGCTCAAAATCATAATTTTCTCCTAAAGTAATATTGCGAGTAACATCCCCAGCAAAGAGAAAAGTTTCTTGGAGAATGACACCAATATAACGTCTTAATTCCCCTTGGGGAAGATAACGGATATCGATACCATCCACTAGAATTCTGCCCTTACTTGGTTCGTAAAGACGACAGAGAAGACGAATAATCGAACTTTTTCCCGCACCAGTGGGACCGACTAAAGCGACTTTTTCACCCGGATGAATAGTAAAATTGAGACCTTTGATAATATATTCATCAGGTTTATAACCAAACCAAACATTTTCAAAAATAATCTCGCCAGTTTGACATTTTTCTGGAAAAGAAATCTCTTTATAATTGTTAGAATCGGTTATTTCAATGGGAATACTAATTAATTCCCCAATGCGTTCAATAGCAGTAAAACCCGATTGAAACATGGTAAATTTTTCGGCAAACTGACGCAGGGGATTAAAGAGACGTTGGGAGAATAAAATAAAAGCCGATAAAACCCCAAAATCAATGGTTTTCTGGAGAATAAAAATCCCGCCTAACCATAATACTCCTCCCACGGCAATTAATCCGATCCATTCCAACGTAGCTGAGACGGCCGAATCATAAAAAATTGTTTTATCTAGGGAGCGACGATAGTGAGTATTGGTAGCGCGAAACATTTCAGCGTTAAAGCGTTCGCGGCGAAACAATTGAACAATATTAACTCCGACTACATTTTCCTGTAATTGGGCATTAAGTTTTGATAATTCCTCGCGTACTTGATAGTTAGCGATGCGGTATTGTTTTTGAAAAAAGATAATTAAAACAGTGACGGGAAATAACATCAACACCAACAATAGAGCTAATTGCCATTGTAGGGTAAACATGGTGATGATAATAACTAAAATATTGACCAAATCACTGACAACTCCGATCGCCCCACTAGCAAAAACTTCTCCTAATGCTTCCACATCGCTGGTTAAACGAGTGACTAAACGTCCCACGGGAGAGCGATCAAAAAAACTGGAGGAAAGGGAAGTAACATGACTAAATAAATCTTCCCGGACATTAGCAGTAATGGACTGACCGACTTTCTGCACTAGATAACCTTGTGTTGTCCCTAAAATCAGTCGTAAAATAATCGAAGCTGACAGGATAATAATTAAGGTATTAATGGCTGCTGTTAAGGGCATTTGAGCCAAAAAATCCCAAGTTTGTTCCTTTTGCAAAAGGGAGACCGCTTGACCGATAATTAAGGGTTGGATCGCCCCCGTGAGAGATAGGGGAAAAAGAAGTATTAATGAGCAAAATAGCAGGGCTTTTTGCTTTTTTGCGTAGGGAAGTAATCTTAATAATAAGCTCCAGTCATTTTCTTTGACCGGAGGGGACACAGGGGGTGATGATAGACTCATGAAGTGATTTCCAATGAAATTCTCGGCAGCCGGGGAGAAATTACACCCCTATTGTTAACTTTTCTAACAGGCGATCGATCTGGAAATGTTCCTCCATTAATTCTCGAATACAAGCGACTTTTACCTGTTCCTGTAAGCGAATCTTGCCGAAGGCCTGATCGACAATTTCCACGGTGGTGAGAGTATCTAAATTTACCGAGAGAATCGGGACTTCTAAATCCTCGGCCCGGCCCAGAATCAGGGGATCCGGAGAGATGGAACCAGTTAAGATCAAACAAGTGGTAGAAGTTTCTAGGGCAGCTAACTGTAGGTCTGTGCGATCGCCGCCCGTGATCACGGCCATATTTTCCCCCTTGCGAAAATATTCTAAAGCGGCGTTGACATTCATTGCCCCGATCGCTAAACTTTCTACCATCCAATCTAAACGATCGGGCCGACATAATACTTTGGCCCCCAAAAGATGGACAATTTCCCGAACACTAATACTGCGCAGCAGTTTACTAGCGGGTAACAGTCCTAAAACTTCCACACCTTGGCGGGCCAGATAGGGTTTCAGGAGAGATTGTACTTCCTCCCAATCATCTTCCGGGATATCACTAATCACTACCCCCAGCAGCTGATTATTTAATTCCTCTCTTGCTTTCAGCAGACTCTCGGCAATTAGGGGAGAACTATAGCGGGCCACCAATAGGATTGGAGTCTGGAGAATTTTGGCCATCTCCCCCATCGATAACTGAAAAATACTGCCTTCCCAGAGAGTCCCCGGCCCTTCGAGGAGGATAATATCACTGTTAACTCGATCGAGATAACCAGCAAGAATATTGCCGTAGTCCTGTTGATCTACACCTTGTAAACGTTTAGCAACGGAATCCGCATCAGTGTAGATCAGGGGTAAACGCAGCTGCTCCGGGGATAATTCTAATAATTGCCGAATAAATTCTACATCCTCATCGACCAATTGCCCATCGACGTATCCCGGACAATTGCCCACTGGTTTGCCGTAACTTATCTCTAGTCCTTTTTGTCGCAAGAGATGCGCTAAACCGACGACAGTTCCCGATTTACCACTGAGGGGTTCTAGGGAAGAGATAAGTATAGATTTGGCTGATTTGGCCACGATTTGCTCCTTTTAACCCGTAAAATCCCGACTTTTATCATTCAAATTGCAGCAGTTTCCGATAAAATCCCTGCGAAAAGTCGGCCGAACCTAGCTGCTTAAAGGTTTTAATCGCATCGATGAGGTATTCGATCAACTCGGCGTTAATAATCGTCATCTCATAGCTTAGGTCGGCCTGTCCTTCAAATTGTAAACGACAACGGGTCAATTCCGAGGGCAATTTTGATACATACCAAGAGGCCACAAAGGGAATCCCTTCGCTATTTTCTATGTGACGACGACCTTCTAAAGCTCCTCCTTGATACAAAGCGATCGCATAGGGCAAGATACTATGTTTGTCCTTGGCATAGTAGGGCATATATACTAACACATCAGCCTTATTAGCGGGTTCTAATTGTTCGATAGTCGGCATAATTAGTTAATTCTTTGCTTCACGGCCAAGTTAACATTGATACTGATATTTTTCAGAAATTTTAACCGACCACTCCCACCGATTGTCCTGATCGGCAGATTTTACGGCCAGATCATCCCTCTATGCTGAGGTTATCATCGAGTATAACTGGCATACTAACCCGAAAAACCGTGCCAGGATAAAGGGAACTTGTTCCCTCGGGATTAGGACTGATAAATTCAATCGTCCCCCCCATGCTGGTAATTAATTCTTTGGCGATCGCTAACCCCAATCCTGTACCAGGTATATCTCCCCCCGCTTGCACTCCCCGGTAGTGACGTTGAAAAATTCTTTCTTGATCGCTCCTCGCTATACCATAACCCGTGTCTTTAAAAACAATTTCTACACTATTCTTAACATTTTTTACCTCGACGGTAACTTTTCCGCCAGCAGCAGTATATTTGAGGGCATTATCAATTAAATTACTGAATACTTCCCGCAAACCGGGGATATTAGCCCGAATAAGTGGTATGTCTTCCCCGTAAATCCTTTCTAAACTGAGATTTCTCTCTTTGGCTACCGCTTGGGCGGAAAGGAGCAGCGGATCGAGAATATCATGGATATCGATCGGAGTTAGTTGGCTGCTGCCAGCAGGCAAGAGAAAGGCAGTGGGGGAAGATTGCGCTTGCAGGAGAGGAATATCGACAGTGGGGTAATTTTCGCTTTCTTGCTGAATTTGTCCCTCAAATTCGGCAATTAAGTCCCGAACTCGATCGCTTTCCCTCAATATACCGGTAATGGCGGGATCGTTACTTTCTTCGGCTAACAGCCTTTTGAGTAGAAGTTTACCAAAGGTTTTTAACGCGGTGAGGGGATTGCGGATTTGATGGAGAAAGGTATCGAGGCGCTGACGTTGCCATTGTCGATAATAGCGTTCTTCTCCCAATTGGCGATCGAGTACACAGGCTAAAGCGAGGGTTTGGGTGATTTTTTCCATCCGGGTTAATTCCCAGCTTTGCCAAGGTCGTTTTTCTCTGGTTGTCACCAATAATCCGATCATGCCCTCTTCATACATTAAGGGTAAAAACAAGCGATGACCGCTGACGGTCTCCTGATTACTCCAGAGGTGGGATAAATCTTCTAACTTAACCGCAGTTAACAAGTCGGCCGCCGGTTGCCCTGGTTGTAAGGAAAGCCGCTTTGTTTGGGGAGAAGGGGGATTAAAGGGCGGATAAACAACGACTGGAATTAAATCACTCGATAAAGGTTCAGTTAAATAAACCGCACTTCTGTCTGCTTCCATTTGCTCCCGCAAAAGTTCCATCTGTGCCTGACAGAGGGCAATAAAATCATTACTCAGGGGAGTCCGGGAGGGGAAGGAGAAGGGCATACCAAGAAAGTAAAAAGTAAAAAATCAGAAAACCTTGATAAAGCTAGGGTTGCGAGTTTTATTTCCCAGTTTACACGGGAGAGAAGGGCGATTCTCTTGGATCGAGGGCAGCCAGCAAAAAGCAATTAGGACAAGGGTTTGGTCACTATTTTAGAGGTGGATCGCGGTATATATTAAAAAAAGTTTAAGAATAATAAGTTTTGTATCGGGATTTGGGGGAGTGTTTTTGTCAGAAAAACTTAAACATAGTCCCAGTCTAGCTTCCGGTCAAACTTGTCTGTACTTGGCTTTGTGAGAGACACTTGATTTCTTGGTCTAGAAGGGATATAATCGCTACGGCTTTTGTAACTATCATTACAACGATTAGCCAAAACAGGAGGTAATTGGGTTGGCCAGAAAACGGAAACGTAAGAGTCGCCGTCGTCAAGAAGGACGTAAGATACTTGAACTTGTACCCCAGTATAGTATTGAAAGTGGCGAGGATAAACCCGTAACTGCGGCGCGTAAGTATATTCAAGCTATAGGCATTAGCCCACCAGCTTTATTGGTTGTTAAGCGTAACGAGCATACAACCGATCGCTATTTCTGGGCTGAAAAAGGACTGTTTGGAGCGCAATATGTGGAGGAAAACCACTTCCTTTTCCCAAGTTTACGCGACCTGCAGCCCCAGCCCGTCAAAGCACCGGTAGCAGTTGCCAAATAATTCACAAGACTATTAATCGTATCATGGAAAGTGAACTCGTTTACAGAAAAGTAAACGAGTTTTTTTTGAGGATAAGAGGAGCGGGAACCTTTAAGTGATCAGTAATCAGTAAAATGAAAACTCACATCTGATCACCGAAAAGGCGGACAGCTAAAGAGGGAATGGGGTTATGAGAATTTTTTAGCGGTTATTTAGGGTTTGCTGAATAAATCTAAAAACCTTGTTGGGTAAGACTTTTAGACTTTTTGTCAATCAAAAAGTACCAGGTATGGGAGTGATCAGGGGGAAAATCCTTGGACTTTTTCCCTAAAAATTAGGTAATTGGCCACCTCAAAACCGGTAAAACCCCACACCCCACACCCCACACCCCACACCCTGTCCCCACGAAAAACTTTTTCAGCAGACCCTATTTAGGCTGATTTTGGCTTTAAATCGCTGTAATCAATTAAATTTCCTCATTTAAACCCGATAAGATTGGTGAGGTAATAAATTATTTCCGATCAGGATCGCAAAGTTCAACCTTTAAGGTATGATTGGGAACATTAATTATTTTTTTATGTATTGCACTAAAACGTAGAGGGCAAGCAGCAGTGATTAGAGTAGCGATCAATGGTTTCGGACGGATTGGACGTAATTTCCTAAGATGTTGGTTAGGACGGACTGATAGTGGCTTGGAGGTAGTGGGGATCAATGATACATCCGATCCCCGTAGTAACGCTCACCTGCTCAAATATGACTCGATGTTAGGCAAACTTAACGCTAATATCGATGCCGATGATAATTCTTTAATTGTTAACGGTAAGACTATTAAATGTTATTCCGATCGCAATCCCCTCAATCTGCCCTGGGCAGAATGGGGTGTAGATTTAGTGATCGAAGCTACCGGTGTTTTCGTCGATGAAGAGGGCGCTTCTAAGCATATTGTCGCAGGAGCTAAAAAAGTCCTCATTACCGCACCGGGTAAAGGTTCGGGTGTGGGAACCTATGTCGTCGGTGTCAACGCTCACGAATACGAACACGATAAATACAA
>NZ_JASJFG010000568.1:0-2159 GCF_030065375.1 Microcystis sp. M49636_WE2
AAAGCTTGCGCGGCAGCCATGGGGAAAAATGCCGAGGAAATCGAGATTGTTAACTATAACCCCAAAAAATTTGACTTCGGCAAAAAGAAACCTTTCCCCCTGCGGGTTCAACATTTTTACGCTGATATTAATAAGGCCACCCGGGAGTTAAACTGGCAGCCCGAATATGATCTCGTCAGTGGTTTAGCAGACTCCTTCCAGAATGATTATCTCCCTTCCGGTCGCGATCGGCAAGAAATAGACTGGGCGATCGATGACCAGATCTTGGCAAACCAATAAAATTAATTTTCTGGTGGGGAGTTTTTTACTGATAACTGATAACTGATAACTGATGCAGCTTTAACTGGTCATTGGACATTCCACCAACCGAAGGCCGGCCCGACAAAACGAATAACTAGCCAAACCCCGGCTAAAACTCCTATACCAATCCAGGCACCCCTAGTGGTTAACTTGTAAGCTTGGGATGCTTGACTTTTGGTAATCGGTAGCCAAGGCAGGATATTTTCTTCCTGTCCATACTTATCACCCAGGGCCGATTGACGACGTTTTGATTCACCCATACTAATGTCAGTTATTAAGACGTTTTTCTCTGATTGTATATCGAAAGACAACAGGCCACACCCAATCCTAGTCCGTGAAGGAGGGCGATCGAAACTGACGGCCGACGACTGACTGTTATAAAATTAAAGGTTGCGACTGAAACGAGAATAATTATGGCAACCATTAACAGTAATTACTTAAAACTAAAAGCGGGTTATCTTTTCCCGGAAATTGCCCGACGAGTCCAAGCTTTTGCGGCAGCCAATCCCGATGCTAATATTATCCGTCTGGGGATTGGGGATGTCACCGAACCTTTGCCCCTAGCTTGTCGCGAGGCCATGATCAAAGCGGTGCAGGAAATGGGCGATCGCTCTAGCTTTAAGGGTTACGGGCCAGAACAGGGTTATGCTTGGTTAAGGGAGAAAATCGCTGTCAATGATTTTCAGGCTCGCGGTTGTGAGATAAGTGCCGATGAAATCTTTATTTCCGACGGTTCTAAGTGCGATACGGGCAATATTCTCGATATTTTTGGGGATAATAACTCGATCGCCGTGACCGACCCAGTATATCCCGTTTACGTTGATACTAACGTTATGGCCGGACACACGGGAGAGGTCAACGAACGCGGCGAATACGAGGGTCTGATTTATCTGCCAATTACCGCCGAAAATAACTTTACTGCCCAGATTCCGGCGGAAAAAGTCGATTTAATCTATCTCTGTTTTCCCAACAATCCCACCGGGGCCACGGCTACCAAAGAACATTTGACAGCTTGGGTCAATTATGCTAGGGCCAACGGATCGATTATCTTTTTTGATGCGGCCTATGAGGCCTTTATCACCGATGCCAGTTTACCCCATTCCATCTATGAAATCGAGGGGGCGCGGCAATGTGCGATCGAATTTCGCTCTTTTTCTAAAAATGCCGGTTTTACCGGGACCCGTTGCGCTTTAACCGTGGTTCCCCAAAGTCTCATGGCCAAAGCGGCCGACGGGACGGATGTGCAACTCTGGAAACTGTGGAATCGTCGGCAATCGACCAAATTTAACGGCGTTTCCTACATTGTCCAACGGGGGGCCGAGGCGGTTTATTCCCCAGAAGGACAGGCACAAGTAGAAGAACTTGTCAAGTTTTATTTACAAAATGCAACAATTATCCGAGAAAAATTAACCGCTGCCGGTTTAGAAGTGCATGGCGGCGTAAATGCGCCCTACGTTTGGGTAAAAACGCCCCAGGGTCTGTCGAGTTGGGATTTCTTCGATAAACTGCTACATACCTGTAATGTGGTGGGGACCCCCGGATCTGGCTTTGGGGCCGCCGGAGAGGGTTATTTCCGGCTATCGGCTTTTAATAGTCGTGCCAACGTCGAGGCCGCTATGGAGAGAATTATCGATAAATTTCAAGGCTAATGGTCAAAAGAGGGATGTTTGTGGAAGCATCCCCCAACAACCCCATCGGGAATTGATAGACTTTTGACATACTCACCGACAACGGCTCACCGATGCGACCCTTTTGGTTAGAATCCTTACAGGTAGAAAGATTAACGATCGCAATTGCTGGCCTACCGGCACATCTGCAAGGGATCAAGTTGGTGCAGTGGTCAGATCTGCACTGCGATG
>NZ_JASJFG010000642.1:0-1188 GCF_030065375.1 Microcystis sp. M49636_WE2
GATTAGCTATCTTAATCGGGATTTCTCCAATCTCTGAAATTACTATAGTAAAGAAATTCTTGAAAACCTTCTTTGATTTTAGCATCTACATCCGTTCTAGCTAATATTGTTTCGATAATTGCTCCTATTTCCGAGTCAATTTTTATTCTAGCTAATGCCGTCAAAAGTCCAATAATTTCCCCTTCAGCCTTATTAGCTAGTTGTTGAATAATGGGTAAAGTTTGAGGATCATCTCGCCAATGGTTTGCTAAAGCTTCAATTGCTCTATGTTCACCCTTATTAGCTTGTTGTTGAATAATGGGTAAGGTTTGAGGATTATCTCGCCAATGGTTTGCTAAAGCTTCAATCGCTTTTGATTGACCCTTGTTAGCTTGTTGTTGAATAATGGGTAAAGTTTGCGGATTATCTCGCCAATGGGTTACTAAAGCTTGAATTGCTAGACTTTTACCCTTGTTAGCTTGTTGTTGAATAATGGGTAAAGTTTGAGGATTATCTCGCCAATGGGTTGCTAAAGCTTCAATTGCTTCTGATTTACCCTGTCTAGCAAATTCCTGTAGATAAACTAACGCCTCAGAATGAATTTTAGCAATTCTAGATAATTGAATAACAGCTTGATCTTGAACATACCAAACATTTCTTTCAGTTGCTATAGCTTGAAGAACACTCCATCCTGTCCGATGATCTTGCCAAATTGCTCCAATTTTAGCAACTGTTTTTTCCTTAAAATCAGTATCAGCATACCTATAAGACGATTTAGTTAATGATTGAAGACTATCTAACAATCGCTGACTTAGTTCAACATAAATAGACTGGTTTCGCAATTCTCCATAACAATCTGCTGCCAAAAAAAGATGAGCAAATCCCTTGTCTTTTTCCTCCATATCAATGAGATAGTTAATTAATTCTTCAGCAACTTCTTTGGGAAATTCTGCACTTAGCATCCCCATCAATAAACATAAAACTTCTTTCCAAACAGGATCTGAATAATGTTCTCCAAATACTTTGGTTTTCAATTCCTCAAGAGTAATTCCGTCTGGGAATCCTCGGTTTTTAAATCTTTCATAAAACTCGCAAGCACAAAAGTATTCTAAAAAAGTTCGATGAACAAAAGCAAAAGCATTGCCACCTAAAGAACAAAGAATAAAATTACGATAGCGCAGTTGTTTGATAATTAAATCAGTCAGATCA
>NZ_JASJFG010001019.1:0-2694 GCF_030065375.1 Microcystis sp. M49636_WE2
ATCGATCGAGTTCTCCAATACGTTGATCCCGGCGATCAATTTCTAGCTGTAGGGTTTTTTGTTGGGTTTCCAACTGTTGAAGTCGCGCTTGTCTGGTTGTTAATAACTTTTGTTGATTAGCTAACTCTTTATCTCTAACTTGAACTGTGGTTTGTAGTTGATTTATCTGACTAGAAAGAATTGATTTTTGTTGGGACAATTGATCCCGTTGACTGATTAACTGTGCCTTTTGATTAGTTAAAATAACTCGTTCATTATTTAAATTAGCCACTTCCTTGCGGAACTTTTCCAACTGTCCCGAAACTAACCGCAAACGTTGACGAGAAGCTTGATAATTTTTGTTAAGAACCTCTAGACGTTTCTGCACGGCTATCTGTTCACTTTTAGCCGTTTTTAACGCTTTTTCCACCTGATTTTTTTGCTCGGTGGTTTTTCTTACCTGTCTTTCCAAATCCTTAATAGCAGCACGACGTTCATTTAACAGGCGATCCAGTTCAAAAACTCCTTGACGCAGGGATTTACTAGAAGCAAACAAGACAATTAAAGTGGAACCGGCGATCAAAATTCCCGTTACAATCGTCATTAAAGTTGCGGTTTGTTTCGGACGCAGATTAAATAAACGCATCCTTTTCTTACCGATACGGCTACCTATGCGATCGCCAATCACCGCTATCAGACCACCTAAAACCACGATGGCCAAAACCAAAATATAAGCGCTAGTCATCCAGAATTTAAGTAAATTGTTGACTGAGAGCGACGGGATTATGGACGGTAATTTTCTTCTTGTAAATTGAGACCATTTCTTGATCCCGCAGCTCTCCCAATAAACGGGTGACAGTGACGCGGGTAGAACCGATCGCTTCTGCGATCGCTTGGTGAGACAATTTTAGATCAACCCGGATACCATCGGTGGTGGGAACCCCAAAATCACGACAGAGAATCAATAAAAAACTGACCAAACGGGAACCCATATCCCGGTGAGCCAAGGTTTCGATCATCATTTCCGTTTGCAAAATCCGCGAGGACAACCCCTGCAGCATCAACATTGATAAATCGGGATTATTGCGGAGGGATCTTTCTACCTGATCGATCGGGGCCGAGAGTAATTCTACCGGAGTAAAAGCCACGGCATGATAAAAACGATCCGATCGCTGGCCGGTGAGTAAGGATAGCACACCAAAGACGCTATTTTCCCGCAGTAGAGCCACGGTAATTTCCTCTCCCGCTTCATAGACTCGCGACAACTTAACGGCTCCTTTCAGCAAAAAATAGACTCTTTCGGCGGGATCTCCAGGGAAAAAGATCGTTTTGCCACGCTCGAACAATTCCACCACCGGGGGGAAATTGCCGCTGCCGATTCGACGGAACACATCTGCTAGGGGTTTGTCTTGTATTAGGGATAAGTCCATCTCACATCCAAAAAAGGGGAAAATTGTTTTTATTATGCAACGAGTGTCACCTCTATTAAACATAACCGCTGCCTAAACTGGGAAAAGTTTTGGGCGCTTTTTGCCAGACAATGGGGGAGGGGTGATCATTGCTGCCCCGTTATCTGTATCCCTATTATACCGAATCTCGCTGGGGTCGGCTATTGGGGAGATTTTTGTAAGAGAAACGAGAACTATGTTAGATTTAACGGGAAAAAACGCCCTAGTGACAGGAATTGCCAATAATCGCTCGATCGCTTGGGGAATTGCCCAACAACTCCATCAAGCTGGTGCAAATATCGGTGTCACCTATCTCCCCGACGAAAAGGGCCGTTTTGAGAAAAAAGTGCGAGAATTGGCCGATGAACTTAATCCCGCTTTTTATGTCCCCTGCGATGTCCAAAATGACCAACAGGTAGAAGATACTTTCGCTACAGTGGCGGAAAAATGGGGTAAACTGGATATTTTGATTCACTGTCTCGCTTTTGCCGATAAAGAGGGTTTAACGGGCGATTTTACCGCCATCCCTCGGGAAGCTTTCACTAAATCCCTAGATATTAGCACTTTTTCCCTAACCCGTCTAGCTCGATCGGCTAAACCTTTGATGACGGAAGGGGGAAGTATTATCACTCTTACCTATCTCGGCGGTGTCAAGGTAATTCCTAACTATAATTTAATGGGGGTGGCAAAAGCCGGTTTAGAAATGAGTGTTCGCTATTTAGCCGCCGAATTAGGTGGCCAAAAGATCCGAGTTAATGGTATTTCCGCCGGTCCAATTCGCACCTTAGCATCTTCGGCCGTGGGAGGAATTCTTGATATGATCCATCATGTGGAAGAAATCGCTCCTTTACATCGCACGGTGACACAAATTGAGGTGGGAAATACGGCCGCTTTTTTAGCCAGTGATCTTGCTAGTGGTATTACCGGACAGATTATTTATGTAGATTCCGGTTACGAAATTATGGGAATGTAGTTTTAAGTAGGTAGGTGTTAAAAATCATCAGCACCCCCCTTATTAAGGGTAGTAGGGTTGATTCATGAATCAACCCTACTATGAATCAACCCTACAATGAATCAACCCTAGGATCAAGGGGGGATCAGCGCCCCCCTTATTAAGGGGGGATCAAGGAGGGATCAGCGCCCCCCTTATTAAGGGGGGATCAAGGGGGGATCAGCGCCCCCCTTATTAAGGGGGGATCAAGGGGGGATCAGCGCCCCCCTTATTAAGGGGGGATCAAGGGGGGATCAGCGCCCCCCTTATTAAGGG
>NZ_JASJFG010000917.1:0-4606 GCF_030065375.1 Microcystis sp. M49636_WE2
ATCGTTTTCAAATGCGGCGGCACGTCCTGCGCCTCCCAATTATCGATAAGCTGGCTCGTCACCACCTGCGCCACCAAATCTGGGGGCGATAGGCGCAAATCTGCCTCCTGCACTACCAAATTCAAGACCCGCTGCGTCAAAAACGGCTGTCCCCCCGTCCAATACAACACCGCTTGCAGCACCGCCTGCGGATCGTCCACCTTGCCCACCAAACCCTGCATCAACGGTTGAGCTTCCTGGAGTTGAAAGCCACTCATCTCCACCGCCCGACCGATATTAAACGCCAAACTATGCTTACTGACAATCAGATCGGAAGGTGTTGCCACCCCTAAAAACGCAAAAGTCAGCCGCCGATAACGCAGATCTTCCGCCCGCCGCTCAAAGAAAGAGCGAATCAGAATGAAAAAACCATCGGTATCAAACTTGAGACTGAGCAGGTTATCAATTTCTTCGACAAAAATGACGACATCTTGCGAGAGTTCTGCCAGCAATACGCGATCGATAAAATAAGTAAAGCGTTCGACCGCCGAAATCGACTGAGCCGCCAGATCCTTCCACCAACTCGAAAAATCGATTTTCTCTTGTAAATGCAAATCATCGATCAAGCGTTTTATGGTTCCGGCATACCACTGATCCTCGCTCAAACTGGTTCCCCGGGTTTGCGGGTCAATGACCGCACAAGCCACCCCCTCTGCCGCTAACTTCTGCATCACCCGCACCCGCAAACTAGACTTGCCCATCTGCCGCGAGTTAAAGACAAAACAATATTCTCCTGATTTCAGGCGATCGTACAATTCGCGATCGGCCTGTCGCTCTACATACCCACGATATTCGGCAGGTAAGCTCCCGCCTACTTGATAGCTAAAAGGAGTCGAGGAAGTTGGGTTTGTCATCTGATACCAAATTGCTAAAAATATGTCCCAGAAAACGGATTTCTTTAAGAAACCCGTTTTCTAAGAGGTTAGGCGATCGCGTAGCCCGTGTAACCGCGTACATCCGCCGGATGAAAAGCGAGGACAATATCCTGCTGGGGAACACCCGCTGCCACTAGCTCATGGGTTACTCCGTCTTCGGTTTCATCTCGTTGTACCCAGATTTTCTCGTTGATAATATCCAAATGAATTAAACAGCCATGCACGCGAGTTTTGCGATCCCATCCGAGCGTCATCAAAAGATAGCTATCTCGAACTTCATCAAAAATCGGCTTACAAATCAATTCGCCGTGAGAATAAGGGATTTCAGTATAAGGAATCAAAACCGATTTAATAATATGACGATACTGATCTAATTTTTCCATTGCGAAATGACCTCCTTTTCAGCATCAAAAACAATAAACTTGAGATTTTCATCTTCGATTAAAATTTGTCCGATTGGCTCTTCAAAAAATGAATTATAAATCACATCTCTAATCGCCAAATCTAGTTTACAATAAAGTGTTTTTATTTAATTTCCTTCCAAGCGATCGCAAAAATACTGACGATAAAGATCGCAGCGAGGTTTCACATTATTATCAACCCGCACCACTAATCCCATACTGTCCAGTTTAAACGACTCCTCAGACCGCAAACGTACCGGCGCTTCAGAAGTAATAACCAATTTCATGGCTGCCCCCAGTTCAGGATAATCTTCCAAAGTCTTCAAATGTCCCCGCAGATAATCGCTGTAAATTCCCGCTTCTGTGGGAGCCGTCCGCAAAAATTCCGCCAAAGAAAGATACCCCGCTGCAATGTGATAGAGTGCCGAGCGCACCATGTAGGGATGCCCTCCAATTAACCCCATAAATTGTTCGAGTTCCCCCTCTGTCCAAGTTAATCCGTGCCGTGCTACCAACTCCTGTACCTGTTCAGGCGTAAACTCTCCCAATTCGATGGGCAACCCCACATTAAAAGGCGATTGATTGATATCCCGTTGGGCATAGGACTCTTGAGAATGGACGATGATCAGCCGCAATTTCTGCCACAGTTTTTTAATCTTGGAACTTTCATGCCAGCCGCGCAATAATCCGCATAAATCCGTCTCGATATCTGCGTATTTAAAGATGCGATCAAAGTTATCGATCGCCAACACTAACGGGCGATCGTCCCCCTCTAATAAATACTTCTCAAAATAATCCGTACTGTTATCGTTCGCTCCAAAAATATCATCCCAATACTCTTCAATCTTGACCCTTACTCCCAGTGGTTTACCCACCGACGCACAAAACCACTGCATGAACTTGTCGAGATCGTCAAAGAACTTTTGATTGGTCTGTTCCAGATCGATCGTTACCGCACGATAGCCTAGTTGAGATGCTTGGGCAAGTACCTTCGCCATCAGGGACGATTTGCCCATATTGTGGGGCGATTTAATCCGAATCAGGGAGCCAGGCCTTTGAATTTCCTCATAGCACCGTTCTTCGTAAGGGGAAGTAATATAAAAGCGAGAGTCAATGCTAACTTGTCCTTCTGGAGATTCCAAGCTAATTTCCTGTTGTATCTTGTCTGGAGTAACTGTTGGCTTGAGGGGTTCCGATTGCGTTGGCATCTCAGTGGCTTTTGCGGATTGTTGCGGCTCTGGCAAGACAGTGGGCTGTTTGTCAGTTAACACTGTCGCCATTTCCATTGCCGCCTGCCGAATCCCCTCAGCAATATTTAAAAACGCCTCACCCCGATTACTCCAAGTCGTCACAGGCTTGGCATTTTTTGGCAAAGCTTGCAACTTACCAAAAGGCGCACCACTCCAATCCACCGGCTTCAAAATAATCGGAATCACCCGCGCCTCCCCCGCATCATGCCGTGCGATCGCCCGTTCCATTTCAAGATCATAACAGTAGTCAGAAGCGATAAAGTTTTCACTAATCAACAACAGAATAATCTCGGCTGAATTGAGATTTTCATCAATGGCTTGTCTCCACTCTGTTCCAGCACTAATTTTGCGATCGTGCCATGATTTAATCACTCCCTGTCTTTGTAATGACGCGAGGTGAAGTCCCAAAGTTTCCCGCAGTTTCTCATCCCGGTGAGAGTAAGAAATAAATACATCGAGCGGTGTGGATGATATGTCTGGATTAGGTAAAATCATGGCTCTCAGTTTTACGATTTCAGAAAACGGTTTTTTTCAAACTATTGATTTCAGAAAACGGGTTTTTTCAAAAAACCCGTTTTCTCGTCTAACTTGTTATACTATACTACTACAACTTAAAACCTCACCATTCCCTAATCTTCCCTACGGGGTTGGAGACAAGCTTTGCACCCTCACTGAAGGAGTAATTTCCCACTTCCACTCGCAACTATAGAATTAGCTATAATAAAATTACCACAGGTATCATCTTCATATTTCTGGAAACTATATGACCTTAAAACAATTAGACCGAATTACTTTTAACTCCAAAATTATGGCAGGTCAAGCCTGTATTCGAGGAATGCGTATTCCTGTTTCTTTAATTCTTAATCTACTTGCTAACGAAAAGCCGATAGAGGAAATATTAGAGGAATACCCTGACCTAGAAAGAGAAGATATTCACCAATGTTTATTATATGCTTCTTGGTTAGCCAGAGAACAAGTTCATTATTTTGAATTAATCGAGCAATGGAGATAGAGTTTCTAGCCGATATGGGGATTTATCTGCGTACAGTCTCATGGTTAAGAGAACAAGGTTATGATGTCGTTCATCTTCGAGATGAAGGCTTACAAACTTTATCTGATCAGGAAATTCTTGCCAAAGCAAAAAGAGAAAAGCGGATAATTTTAACTGTCGATCTAGATTTTTCTCAACTTCTCGCTATTAGTGGTGATAATTTACCAAGTGTCATCCTATTCCGTTTAGGCAATGAAAACTACAATCTAATTAATCAGCGTTTAACTATAGTTTTACGAGATTGTACAAAAGCATTAAAGACGGGAGCAATTGTGTCAGTGACAGATCGTATTTTTCGGATTAGACTTTTATCAATTTAAGATTTTTGCTTTATAGCGTTCATGGAGTCTTCCCGTTAATTCCATCTTAAATATTGTGTTCCAAAAGCGAACACCTTTATTATTGAGTACAAATTATAACATTGGCAAATAATCTCCCTGTCCTCTGTGTCTCTGTGGTTAATTACACTTCGTTTCTGAATAGTCACTAATAATTATAGGTTCTTTGTTGGGAATTTTGACAATAATTTCGACAGTTCCACCTAAGGCGTTAACTACTTCGCGCAGTGTATTTAGCTCTAGATTTTGCTCTTGTTTAAGTTTAGGTACTATTGATTGCTGTACTTCAAGATGCTCTGCCAATTCTGATAAAGATAAACCTAGTTTTTCCTGCAAATACTTAAGCGTAAGTTCCTCCAGATAAATTTGGGAAGCTCTTGCTTTAATAATTGCTTGTCGTTCTCCACAAAGTTTATTAAATTCTTCCGAGAAGTTGGTATATTCTTTCATGACTTTTCTTCCTTAAGTTTTTCCAGATATTTTTGATAACGTTGATCTGCTATAGGAATATTTTCTTTGTACCATCTTTTGTTACCTGACTTGTTCCCCCCAACAAGTAAAATTGCTTGTCGATGAGGATCAAAGGCAAATAAAACACGCCAAGGTTCACCTTTATACTGAATACGAAGCTCTTTCATATTCTTAAAAGAAG
>NZ_JASJFG010000355.1:0-5174 GCF_030065375.1 Microcystis sp. M49636_WE2
AATCCCTCGTTCCCAATAACCATCTAAGCGCCCACAGGCCACATCGGTTAAGTCTTTGGCAGCGGAACCGCTGCGGCGTACCCCTTGGGTCAGATGGGTCAGATAACAGAATTCGGCATAATTATTATCGGGGGTTTGACAGCGATCGTAGGCAAAGCCCGTCACCAGTAAACTTTTTTCTAGTTCACTCGTCCGGGAGACATGGATGGGACGACGGTTCAGGGTGGCCCCCAAACCCTTGGCTGCCCGAAATAGTTCCTTTCTAAAGGGGTTATAGATGACTCCCACTGCTGCTTTCCCTGCGATCAGTAGTCCGATGGAGACGACGGATACGGGATAACCGTGAGCATAGTTGGTGGTTCCATCGAGGGGATCGATCGCCCAGAGATACTCGCTGTCCCTCCCTGGCAGTTTTCCCGATTCTTCCGCTAAAATCCCATGTTCGGGAAAGTGACGGCTAATAATTTTGAGAATTTCTGTTTCTGCTCGACGATCTATTTCCGTCACTAAATCGCCCGATCGCCCTTTCTCTTCTATTTTCTCGATTTTACCCCAATTATCGAGGATAATTGTTCCTGCCGCTAGGGCGGCTTCACTGGCAATGTCTAGGTATTTTTCTAATTGGCTGCTGGTATCTGGCACGATTAATCCCGAATCTATTCTTCATCTAAGGGTAAACCAAAACGCACTTTCCCACGGGCAAAAAAGCGACCGAATTGCAGTTCATAGACTTCATCTTCGTCTTGGGTGGCTACTTCCATATCGCCACGGGCATAACTGACACAAAGTAAAGCATATCCTCTGGCTTTTAATTCCGGCGATAGTCCGATCGCCTCTGGTTGGTAGATATCTCCTGATAATACCCTGACCGCGCAGCTAGTACAAGCTCCATTGCGACAGGAAAAGGGTAATTGATAGCCCTGTTTTTCCAGACTGTGCAGTATATAGTTATCCCCCGGAACGGTGGTGACAAATTTTTCGCCGGTCTGACGATTGTGAACGGTGATTTGATAATATTTAGTCATAGTTTAGTTAGCCAGAAATTATAGATGCAATTCTAGATAGTTCTGAATTTAGTGGCTATTTTGATCAGCTATCTTGATTATATCATCAATAATTGCTCAAATAGTCATCATCTTTAGAATTATCCTTGATAAATGTTAACTTTTCTTGGGTCACTTGCCAATTTTTATGGCTCTTGAAACTTCATCTCTTTTAATCTAACTGCACCGTCGATAATTGATATTTCCTGGGAGCCAATTTGCACGATCGCATCTAATCCCTTGCCGATAATTTTAACTGCCGGGGGACGACTTTTCTGCACGGTCATCACCAGAAAAAACTCCTCGCTACCCGTGGCTAAAATGCGCTCACCTGTATTAGTTTTCTCGACTTTTAAAGTCACGGGAGTGATAAAAGTTCCCTGCATATTTGCACCATTTTGAGTGATAGTAAAACTATTTTTTCCGAGAGTGACATTTCCCTGGGTATTCATCACCCAAGTTTTATTAATAAATTCTGGTTCATCGACTTTACCTAATAATTTATCCATCAAGACGAATAATCCGGGAGAACCAGAGGATAGACTGTAATCGACGGCGAAAGAACGAACTAGAGCCACTCCTGCTGGTGGATTAGCCCCTCTAACCATGATTTTATCAGTTTTTAACGTAATTACTCCCGAACCATCGGGACTGGATTGAAAAGTCATCGGTTTTGCTTGGATCCAAGGCGTGGTTTTCGGGAAAATAACCGTATTTTCCGAGTTCCAGTCGCCTTCTGACCCCTCAAAACTTGCCCATTGTCCTCCTAATCCCCAAATTCTCACACTAGCGACATCGGGAAAAGACCATCCTCCCACAAAAGGTTGCTGTTTAAGATAGATACTAGCGACAAAATCCTCTTCATTTTGCCAGCGATTACGAAAAGTATAAAATCCCTTTTGTTGATCAACTAAAACCCTGGAAAGTTGGCGATCAGGATTTTCTGGAGTAAGATTAGATGGATAACCAGCGAGAAGAAAAGGGGCAATATGGGGATAATGGGGGTGAAAAAGTTGTTTTTCTTGACCTTGTAATCGCCATTTTATTGCTGGTAGCCATGATTTATCGGTAATTCCCAATCCGATAGTTAATAAAGATACCCCTACGAACATCTGATGTCTGCCATAAGCAGGAATCAATAATTGACCATTTTTAGGGACAATTCTGGTTAAATAATGGGGGATTAATTGGGCTGCTGGGGAACCGGTTACTAAGTCTAATCCGAGACTATTTCGATACCCTTGCAAAAAAGGAAAAACAGCGAGAACCATGGGTTCGGTGCTGTATAAATCTCCTTCCGTGCCAAATCCTTGATCGCCGATAGCTGTGATAAAATAGCGTTCGATGTGACGTTTGGCCATTTCCACCTGTGCAGAGGGAGAATAGAGAGAATCGGGCGGTAAATCTTCTTTGAGAATCGCTAAACTGGCTAATCCTGCCGCACCTCTGGCCCGCGCATTCCAGTTACTAACTGTGTCTCCATTCCAGCCATTTTTGGGTGAATCACCTTTGAGAAGTTTTTTACTTTCACTGAATAACCAGCCAGTAATTTCCCGTTGGCGCTTTTCTCCCCAAAAATCATAACAAAGATCGTAGGCGAGAGCGACTCCGGCGACAATTGGAGATTGTTCTAAGACTCTCCTGCCTCGATTTTTACGGGTTTTTTCGAGAATTTCCCAGGCGGTTTCTGCTGATTTTCTATCTTGATTTAAAATTGCTAAAAAACAATGACCTGTGGCATGATAACCACCGTTAGGCACATAACCATCGTAATAAATTTTTTGCTGTAAACTGTTGTTTAATTGAGCGATAATAGTTTGACCGATGGGAGTTTTCGCTTTTTCTCTGAGATTAGTTAATTCTGACTTGCGAAAGATTAAACGGGGATGTTCTCGCGGTTGCAGGGGTTGGTGATTAGGGACAGGATTAGGCCATAAAGGGGAAATTGTGCCATTAACTTTGTTTTGTAGTCTTCTTCCCCCTAAAGTGCCTTGATAACTGCCGATGAGTTGGTCTTGGTGGGGGACAATTTCGATATTATAGATAGCTTCCCTGACTTCCGCTTGCCAAGGGTGAGTTTGAATGTTCATTTTCACCTGTAATCGCCAAGCATTGTCTAATTTAATCGTTTTTACCGTACCTTGGTGATCCACTTCTTTATTGAATTTCGGTGCGTATCCCCACACCGACGGCTGACAAACAGATCGATCGCAGCTTAAATCTAGGGTAATATCTTGATAAACGGGTTGATCTTGCCACAGTTTCCAAACACCATGTTTCAGGTTTAAATGAAGGTTGCCGGTTAATAATTGCGGCTCGATGGTTTCCTGACTAGGTGCGCTTGTACCACCTAGCCAAAGTAAGGGAATCGCCGCTAAAAAAGGAGATATTTTCATAGTAAACAAGCGAGGGGAAATATAAGGTATTCTAGGAAGAATAATTTCCAAATAAATTGGTAAAATCGGCTGATTTCGCTTTTATCTTCTAAATTTACTCCGCGACTACGCCACCAAAGAAGAAGAAGTAGGAGCAGATGGGCGAAAATGGCCAGAGGAGAATTAATTCCCCTTATCCCCAAGAGACCGACGGCAATCATACCAGCATAACACAGAGAAATTGTCAATAAGGAAATTGTTAAGATTTTTTCTGGCCCGAGAAGGAGGGTAAAAGTGGTAATTTGGTAAATGCGATCGCCGTCTAGGTCTGGAACATCCTTGAAAATAGCGATCGCAACGGTGAAAACAAGAACAAAAGCTGTTAAAACCCAGATCGAGGGATAGATAGACTGATTTTGATTAATAACTGTGTTGTAGTGGCTAAAAAGACCTAAATTGACGATGACACCCCGGACGGTAAAAATACAGAAGGCGGACCAGAGGGGAAAGCGTTTTAAACGCACTGGTGGCAAGGAATAAGCAGTGCCGATAAGTAAACTAATCCCCACGGTGATTAAAAGCCAAAAACCACCGATAAAAGCCATTATAATTGCTAAAATACCGGTAAAACCCACGATCAACCGTCCTGTTAACGGAGAAAATTCGCCCTTGGCTAGGGGAAGCTGGGGTTTATTGATTTTATCGATGTCGATGTCTTCCAACTGATTTAAACCGACGATATAGACATTACCCGCAAGACAAGCGACCCAAGTGAGCAATAAAACTGGCCAATGGCTAAAAAAATCGTTAATATTGCCTAAAGCAATTAAATACAGACTTAAAACACTGAAAGAAGTGCCGATAATCGTATGGGGACGGGAAAATTTCCAGAGACTCCCTAACCGGTCGAGAAAGTTAGGCTGGGGATGGTTAACTGGAAGAAAAGGAGCTTGATTCATCAGACCTCTTGTAAAAATCAAAAATTGTCGTGGTTGGTGAGGAGTCGGTCGTCAGTAGTCGGTAGTCAGGAGAATTGGGAATGAATAATAATCAATTAAATGGTCTATTTACCGATTTTATGCCGCTTAATCCTTATTTTTGACGTTTTTAAGCCCTCAAAAATCAATTATGCCAGAGGTCGATCAAAAAAAATCAATCCTAGGGCAAGTAATCTGTTAAAATGATAATCCAGACTCAAACCCTGTGGAGAGGTGGCAGAGTGGTTGAATGCGGCAGACTCGAAATCTGCTTTAGGGTCACACCTAACGTGGGTTCAAATCCCACCCTCTCCGTTGAACTGATAACTTAGTGCTGTCGTTAACGGTCTTAAGAGATATAGCGTTACTGTGGGTGGTTTCCGACTGGTGACTAGATTTAGACAACAAAAATCGACACTGATTGTGAAGAGCAAAAGCTTTTCTAATCTCCTTAACTTCTTCACTTTTTCATGGCCAGGGTCAAACCATCACCAATAGGAATAATACTGATATTTACCCGTTCATCCTGCTGAATTTTGGCATTAAGTGAACGGATAATTTTGGTGCGATTATCGGTGCTATCGGCCGCCGCCACTCGTCCCGACCAAAAAACATTATCGATAGCGATAATTCCGCCCCTTCTGACCAATTGTAACGCCCGTTCGTAGTAGGGATCATAATTACTTTTATCGGCATCGATAAAGACAAAATCAAAACTATTACTTTCTCCCCCGGCGATTAATTGATCTAAAGTCTCCAGGGCCGGGGCAATTCTTAAA
>NZ_JASJFG010000361.1:0-6003 GCF_030065375.1 Microcystis sp. M49636_WE2
AAGTTCTCATTTTGATTCAGTTTATTTAAGTGATCATCAATTAGTTCTGGTGAACTAGACCAACCGGGATGACGGCGATCGAGTAGGATATAATTAAATTGATTTAAATCTAGGGATTGGGAACCTTCGATCGCTAATTTGATCATTTCTCGATGGGTAAGATGGGGGGCAATTCTAGAAGTAGTCAAGACACTCTCACTGGTGGTAATTTGGGTGAGAGCTTTTTGGGTGGCGGACCAAGTATCGAGGGAATTTAAATACAGTGACCAAAAATAGCCGTATTTGGCTAAGGCAAAAAAGGCAATAATTGCCCAAGTAATTATCCATTTAGGCTGCTTCAACCAGTTACTATTATGGGCTAAAGTGGCGATAACCACTAGAAATAAAAAGGGTAAAATTGGCAGGGAATATTGAGTAGTTAAGTTTTTTTGTGGGGCATGATCTGCCAATAAATTTAAAGCGAGTGCGGGAATAGCGGCAATTATTGGGGCAGAATAGCGCCAGGATAAACCCCAAAGTAAGGGAATAATTAATAGGATTAGGTATTCTAGATTATTGCCAGTAAAGATTTTTCCCAAGACAAGATCGGGTTTGAGGAAAAGATTAAAGATAATTGCTGGTAAACTATCTCCTAGATAACTATATCGAGAATCGGCCATTTCAATAACTGCCGATTTTCCTGTCAGGAGAGGAATTAATAACTTCGTGGTGATAATAAACCAAAGAATGCCGGTAATCATGGCAATTATTCCGGGGATTTTTTTCTTTTCCCAGAGAAGTAACCAGATACCCATTCCCAACAATGTTAAAGAGAGAATTGCTTTACAACCGAGAATAATAATGATTCCCAGACAAAATCCCCAGAGATTATTTAATCTTGCTGCCAAAATTGTCCAAAAAATCGCTGGCACTGCGATCACTTCAGGATGAAAATCAAAGAGATTAACATTAAAAATTAGGGGATAGAGCAGATAAACTAAGGCTAATGTATAAGCTTGTTTTTCTTTTAATCCCGCTTCTATTGCCAATTGCCAGAGGGGAAAAGCGGCAAGGGAAAGGGAAAAAGCTTGTAAGAAAAGCAGCCAATAAACGCTAGGATAAATTTTATAAAGTAAGGCTATAGGATAGAGAATAAAAGCGATATGATCGCCTAAAATATGGTAGTTAACAAAAGATATAATCGGTGGTTTACCTTGAGAAATTAGGTAAACTCCTTGATCGAACCAACCAAGATCGAGAGCATTAGATTGAAATAAAATATGTCTGGTGGCACTGCAAATAAACAGGATTATTGTCGCGCAACCAATTAACCAAAATAAATCATTTTTTTTAGGCATAATCGTTAAGTTTTACTGGGATTTTTCGGGGTTATTACGACAATACTGCCAGGTATCTCTAAAATAGGAAGCAACTTCAGTAAACCATGTTTTAAAAATATTTCTGTTATCACTGGTGACGATAACCCCATTAATAAACTCTTGCCATTGGGGATCATTAGCGGGAAGAATGAAACCATAATAATCACAATTTAAAGGATTGCGGGGTATAAGTTGATAATCTTGTTCTAAGGATAAACCGAGAATGACAGCTTCTCCAATTAGCAGAATACCATCACTAGCAAAAGCATCTATTCTATTCCTTCTTAAACTTTGGATACCCCGCAGTCTTCCCGTCACTCCTTGAAATTCCTGATAGGTAGCAAGAGGATATTTTTGTCTTAATAATTCCTGAGTGCTGGTATCTCGCAAAACTCCAATAGTTACAGCTTCTAAGGACGAAGAAAAGTTGAAATTATTCTGATTATCACTCCGAACTAAAAACTGAGTTCCGGTGACAAAAAAAGGACGAGAAAAACTGACACCATTAGGTATATTTTTTCTGATACTATTAGGACCACACTCGAAATCAACGGTTTTATTTTCCAATAACTGGAAGCGATTAAATAAAGTCGATTTATAAATTTTGACACTGATGATCTGGAGGTTTAATTTATGCTTTAGTTCCCCTCTGAGCAATTGGATAAAATCTAAGCATAATCCCTGCAAATTATTATTACTATCTCGATAGCCAAAAGGAATCGCATCTTCTCTCATCGCTACTTCTAATAATCCCGTGCGTTTAATTTTTTCTAGAACCGTTTCAGACTTAGCTGGGAGAGCAGCAAAAAAATTAGATAAAATAACGAGAGTAATAATGATTAATTTCATGACTTTTGCCGAGATTATTTAAGATTTGTTATGGCCGTGATCCCATTGATCTAAAATGTCTTTGAATAATAATTCATCTAACCATGTTTTTACTACCACTGTCAAAGGTAAAGCCAACAATAAACCTAAGATGCCAAATATTTGAGCGAAGAAAATTTGAGCGATTAGGGTAATTGCCGGTAGTAAAGATACCTGTTTAGCCATGACAGTTGGTGTCAGCAAATAACTTTCGACATTTTGGATAATAAAATAGAGAATCAGAATAGCGACAATTTTCCAAGGCGCATCGATAACAGCAATAAGGATCGGAAAAATCACACTAGCAGTCGGTCCGATATTAGGGATAAAATTGAGCAATCCTGCTAGGATAGCATGAACGAGAACTAGATTAATTTGTAGAGCGAGAAGACCGAAACCACTTAATAATCCTACCATAGTTGAACTAATGGCAATTCCCAACAACCAATTACCCAAACCCGCTTCCGATAGGGTAAGAATTTCCTCAGCACGACGACGATAGAAGTTAGGAAATAATTTTAAGAAAGCTTGTCGATAGGGTTGGGGGTTGGCTAACAGCATAATTGCTAACACCAGCACGAATAATAATTGCAAAATTGCCGTAACTGAGTTAGAAAAGAAAGTAAAAAAGTTACTAAAAACAAAGGTTCCTAAAGGTTGTAACTGCTGGACTAAATCACTTAAATTAGGCAGCGATGGCAACCAATCAAATTGAAATTGCTGCCGCCATCTAATCGAGTTATTGCGGACTAAATCCCAAGCTTGCGGTAAAAGTTCAATTAATTTTTGAAACTGTTCGATAAAGGGGGGAACGATAATTACAAAAAATAAAATCACAATTGCTAGACTCGTCAGCAGGGTAATTAAAATAGCCAAACCCCTTTTAATCCCCAATCTCTGCAATCCTTTCACACATCTATTTAAGGCTACGGTAAACACGATCGCCATAAAAATCAATAATAACAGCTGTCGAATCTGCCACAATACATACAGAGCCATTATTAAACAGATAAACCCCAACCACTGACCAAATTTCACAACCTTGATTTATCCTATCGGGACAAGTTTTATCATACAGCAGTCGGTCGGCGGTCGGCAGGTTTTAGGTGTTGGGGTTTTGGGGTTTTAGTTCAATTTCCCCACTTCCCCACTTCCCCCCGCAACGCGCACGAAGTGGTCTCCCCACTTCCCCACCTCCCCCCGCAACGCGCACGAAGTGGTCTCCCCACTCCATAATTTATAATTCATAATTCCCACCTCCCTACTTCCCCATCTCCCCACAGCAAAAATTAAGTTTTGTATCAAAAATTTGCTAATTTTGCTGTTATGTGCTATACAGTTACACCACAAAACAGGATAGAAAAACGAGATTTTCTTAATTACCAGACATTTTCTCAAATTTTATGGCAACTCTCCCAGAGTCAAATTATCCTAAAAGAAATCCTCTCCTAGAAAATCCGACAAGACTCAGAGAAATTGTGGCCATTAGTGCTTTTATCCTTGTATTAGGACTTCGATGATGAAAGAATTGGAGCGATACTATAAAGTTTTAGGGTTAGATCATGGGGCATCTCTCGACGAGATCAATCAAGCCTACAAAGATTTGGTGTTTATTTGGCATCCTGATCGCATTCCCAAGGATAATCAGCGTCTTTTGGAAAAAGCCACCGCTAAACTGCAAGAAATTAACCAAGCTAGGGAACAATTGCGGCAAATTCATCAAAATTCTCCTAAACGCTCCAATTCCGCCCCTAAAACTGAAAAACAGCCCGCCCACGCCTATAAAACTGCTTCTCCCTATCAGCCTCACCCTAGCCAACCCGGCCAAAATTCCCAAACCCACAGTCAACAAACCCACAGTCAACAAACCCATAGTCAACACAGCCACTCCCAGAATAACCATCAGGTTCACAATCAGGGCACCTGGCGCCCTCACTATCGGGATTTAAACGGAGCCGATTTACAGGGAGCTAACCTGAAAGAAAAAGATCTCTCTAGTCGCAGTCTCATCGGGGCAGATTTAAGCCATGCCGACTTAAGCGATAGCTTCCTGCACAAAGTTAACCTAGAAAAAGCTAATCTGTACAAAGCTAATCTTTTTCGCGCCAATCTCCTCGAAGCTAACCTTAAAGGCGCAAATTTACAGGAAGCCAATCTCATCGGGGCGGATTTAAGCGGGGCGGATTTAAGTGGGGCGGATTTACGCGGGGCAAAAATTGGCTTTGGTAAGCGTATTATGGTGAAATTAACCCGGGCAATTTTAACAGGAACAATTCTCCCCGATGGCTCGATTCATCAATGAATAACCTCTTGCTAATTTTGATTTTTCTTTAATAGGAACTATCACCCGATGGGCATTTATTACACAATCGCTGCTGTTTTTCTAGGAATGCAATTAGCTGCAGGAGAAAATTTATCGGCGGCAAACCCTGATTTTCTCCGGCTGCAAAAAACTTTAGAAAAACACAATTTTATCGTCAAAATTGCCCCGCCACCAGTGCGAGGAGCCTATGGTTTATTTGATAGTAAAACTAGAATTATTTGGATTCATCCTCTGGTTTTTGACTTAGGTATTGCCCGACCAACATTAATTCATGAAGCTGTCCATGCCGCTCAACTTTGTCATGGAGGCAAAACAGTTAAAGCTCTTAATTTAGGCATAGAACCCCCAGCAATGACCAGAAGATTTTTTATGAATTATGAGGGTTTTAGCAGACAAATTGAAGCCGAAGCCTATACTGTTCAAGTTCAGCCCGATGGTCTAGATTTAGTGATTTCTTTACTGCAAAAATATTGTGCTTAGAAAACCTGTCGATAAATCTACCAATCCCGTTCTAATTCTTCGGCCACACGACGATAATCGGCGCTGGCTTCTTGGGCATTTTTACCGCGCCAATTGGTAATAGCAACCCCGTCTAAAACGGCCTTTTCGTGGGCCTTATAATTTCTGACAAAAGCATGACAGGCAGGAATACCTAATTCTAATAAAGTATTTTGTGCTTCTAAAGTTTCCTTAAGACTACGAGAATCCACTTTTGTTAACAAAACCCGATAGGCAATTCCTAGGGGTTTAACTGCTGTGCGTACCGTGTCAATTAAAGCCATTAAATCCATCGGTGCGGGAGGAGTCGGTAAAATTAAATAATCTGATTCTGCTATTACTGCCGTAAGTAATTCGGAACGCAAAGCTGGTGGTGTGTCAATCACGATCAGATCGTACTCGATAATTTGACGCAATTCTCCTAATTTCTCTGTATTAATTTGCTTGGCTAAATCAAATACCATACCCGCTTGATTTCTTTCTACCCACCAAGTGGAGGAACCCTGCGGATCCGCATCCACAAGCAAAACACGCTGATTCTGCCCCCAAATTGCCGCTAAATTAACCGCAGTGGTGGTTTTACCCACACCACCTTTACCGTTGACAACAGCGAGAATTTTTGGGCTATTAGACTTTAATTGCGAGGTTGTTGGGGAATTTGGCATTTTCAGTTATCAGTTATTTTAGCTCTCAGGAGACAGGAGACAGGAGACAGGAGACAGTATTCGGGAGAGTGTTTTTATTTATTCTCCCCCCTCCCCAATTCATAATTCATAATTCATAATTTCTACTGATTACTGATCACTGAATATAACTAACCAGAAAGTTTTTGATCTAAGATTTGGCTAGTTAATTTAGGATCGGCTTTACCGCCGCTTTTTTTCATGACTTGACCGACAAAAAATCCCTTAAGATTGGTTTTACCCGCCCGGAATTTTTCTAACTCGCTTGGATGGG
>NZ_JASJFG010000659.1:0-1997 GCF_030065375.1 Microcystis sp. M49636_WE2
CAAGAGTCAAAATTAGCTCTAAAAACCGATTAATCAGGGTTTTAAGAGACAAAATCGAATTTTGACGGAAAACTATGGCTAATTATAACGTCAATTACTTCCCCTGATTGCTCCCATTCTATTACTTCTAAAATTAGCGCACTAATTCTCAACCTTACTAAGCCACAAACGGTAAGTAAAACCGATTTATATCGACTTTTATTTAATCTAAATCTTTCTTGAACTACCTTAAATACTTTGACAACTCGAATTAAATGCTCAACAAAAATTCGCCGAGATGATAAAACTTTATTTTCTTTAATTTGATTCTCGGTTAATTCTCCATTCTTAGGTTTTTTATCAGGAGTTCTGATTTGATTTTCTCCCAGGTAAGCTTTATCTCCAATAAAAGTTTGTTGAGAATCGAATTTGCTTAAAGTTTCCCGACAGATTTTTATGTCGCTCGTCGGACCAGGTTGACCAATAACTACATCAACAATATCTTCAGCTTTTGGCAAAACAATAAATTGACTTTTTAAAGTATGTCTTCTTTGCTTTCCCGAATAATATATTTTTTGTTCTTGATAATCGGTCGGCCTCTCCACGGGCTGTTCTGCGCTATCGACAATCAACTCATAATCCCTTAATTGTTCAATTATTATTTCCTCTTCTTGGCACTTCTTTATTTGTTCTAACAAACTTGGCGGTAACTCTCCTTCAAAAAGTTTTTGCCAATAGGTAAAGATATTATGAGCCGTTGATTCACTCACTTGAAACATTAGTCCTAAGATTTGAAAGCTTAGATGATGTCTTAAATAAACCAACATTAGAACAATTTGTTCCTCTTCTGATAATTTAGGAGGTGTTCCGCTTCCTGGTTGATTAATCCTAATTTTGGTTTTTTCGATTTCTGATTGGTTTTTCCGATGTATAAGTTTTCCAAGTGCCATCAGTTGTTCTAGTTGTTGGTAGTCAATTCCTAATAGTCTTTTAGTTTGTTTCGGATATTTTTGAATGTATTCCCAAGTGTAGTTTTTCATGGCTTTTTTTGATTTACTATTTGTTTTATTATATCCTATTATTGTGATTTAATTAAATTATGGAGAGGTCTAGTGACCGTGTAATTAGAATTTGATTGGAAGTCTGCCACTGTGAAAGTGGCAGCATTAGCGACTTCCGAGAGGGTTAAAATCGCCCCAATGCTTGCCACAGCTAGTAGTCCACGGTTCATGTGTTTACCAAGATTTGTCTTTGTCATTGTTTTTCGGTATTTTTGCCAGGAAAGGAAACGTTATTCGTCCGCAATCATAAAAGATAACCTCGCTAAATGTCAAGAGATCTTGTAGGGTGCGTTAATGAGATGTAACGCACCTTATCTAATGTTCAAAATTCCTGCGTTAGGCTGACTGGACTGTTTCAGCCGTAGGGTGCGTTCCCTAATGCGGGATTTTTGGGAACGCACCATGCTCATAGATTGAAGTTGTGAGTCTAAGTGCGATTACGAAGGCACTGCCTAGCAGTACGCCAGTGGGGTGCGTTAATGAAATGTAAAGCATCTTTTTCTGTGGCATGATCAGTTCGACAACCGATAATCTGCCTTCCGTGCCAACGAACCACTCTGAAATACAAAACCAAGCAAGAAGCGTCTTGGATGCAATTGCTTTTACTCCCTTTGAGCAATGCCAACCCTTGAGCCGGGATTTTAGGGACATTCCTGATCGTCCTGGCATTTACGCGGTCAGGCATAGATCTCAGGGATTGCTTTACATTGGTAAAACCAAAAGTTTACGAGGTCGTTTTAAAGGTGGACACAAAGCTTTTTTGTGGGCTTGGCTGGATCAATACAACAGCGAAGATGTACGCATAGCAGTGCAGACAATAGTTACTAATTCTGTACGCAAATATTGCATCTAGAATTAGCTTTGTACGCTTTGACCCGTACTGGGTTAACTACGAACCTCTCTATCGGATTCCCGCTAAAGGCGGCCTCTCCGACTACCTTTCTTCCAATATTTAAG
>NZ_JASJFG010000122.1:0-3226 GCF_030065375.1 Microcystis sp. M49636_WE2
CCATTCCCCAGACAAAAAGGATAGGTTTTTCAAAGTTCTCTAAACCTGTCTCAATTTCTGCCATAGTTTTCGATAGGTTTAAATTGCGAATCGTGGCCAGTAAAGCGCGACCCACTGCCGAAGTTTTTAGATAAGGTTGACGGAAAATAGCCAGATCTGCATCACTAATCACAAAACCGCTACCAGTTTCTAAAGTACGATCGACTAATAAGGGGTCTTGAGTCGCCATATCTCCGAGGAAAGGTAGCCCCCATTGTTTCATTATCCAGGGTAATTTAACATCACTGGAGAGGGGAGTATTTAAAACGATCAAGCGCTCAATTTTATCGGGATTTTCTAGGGCGTATTGTAAACCGACGGAGGCTAAAAAACCCTGGACAATCAGGGAGATTTTCGGCAATTGGAGAGCTTGAATAAAATCGGCCAAGGCTTGACAAAAAGCGCTAGGTGTGTAGGCGAAATCTCTGGCATCGGGTTTAGCGGATAAACCGGAACCGATCCAATCGGGGGCAATGGCATTAATGTTATATTCTTCTAAACTGGTCAATAATTCCCGCCAAATATAGCCATGGGCGGGTAAACCATGGAGTAGGATCACGGGGGTTGTGTCCGGTTGTTGAGCGGGGTTAACCTGTCGATAAAACCACTTGAGAGAGCCGACTTCGAGAAAGCTTTCTAAAATAGCCATGGTTAATGGGGGATTAATAATCATTAACCATTGTCTAACGTCTAGGAACCGATCGCACCGGCAAATTTTCCACCCCGGCAGTTATAGGGAGCTTGCGTCGAGACTTTGTGCTTCTCCGGGGGTTAAGGGCAAATGAAGACCGCATTCTTGTTTTAAACCCTTGAAACGGGTGTCTCGTTCGTTGCTATCATCGGCGGTTAAAGGCCGACTGGAGTGCCAATCGCCGACGGAGACATAACCCAGATCAAAATAGGGATGGTAGGGGAGATCGTATTTAGTCAGATACTGGTATATGGTTTTGGCATTCCAGTCAAGGATCGGTAATATTTTGTAACGTTCGCCCTGTTGATTGACCCATTGGAGAGTTTTGCGGTGGTCGGTTTGGTCGCGACGTAAACCGGCTAACCAAGCGGTGGCCTTTAATTCCTTCAGGGCCCGTTGCATCGGCTCCACCTTGCGGATTTTGTCGTAGAGATTGAGGGAGTCGAGATCGTTATTTGACCACAATTTACCGTGGATTGCTTCCATGCGGGCGGGACTGAGGGGAGATTGATAAACTTTCAGGTTTAAATGGAGGCGTTGGCTTAATTCTTCGGCAAATTGATAGGTTTCCGGAGGAAGATAGCCGGTATCGATCCAAATGATGGGAATATCGGGGATAATTGCGGTGACGAGGTGCAACATCACCGCCGCTTGAATGCCGAAACTGGTACTCATCACTAAACCTTCCCCAAAGGTGGCCGCGCTCCAAGCGACGATTTCTGCGGCGTTAGCGGAGTCAAAACGTTGATTAATTCTGGCGAGGTCGAGGGATAGAAGGGAGGAAGAAGACCGGTCGGCAGTGGCGATGAAGGCGGTTTCTAGGGCCTGTGGATGAGAATTAAGCAAGTGTAAATCTGGCATTCTGGCTAAGATTTAAGGTGTACAGTAGCGGCGGATACTGATAGAGTCCAATCTATCCCTGTGATTGGATTATAGCATTGAGCCATTGGCCCGTTCTAGCTATTCCTTTTCCTTTCCAGAGCCGGGTTATTCGATCGAGGATAATGGAACTATCAGACCTCAATTGTATCTTAGTCGCTGATTTCAGGATAATTAGACCCTCAGCCCCGCTACTGCTAGAAAAGTTACTATTTAGGGTCTGCTGAAAAAGTTTTTCGTGGGGACAGGGTGTGGGGTGTGGGGTATGGGGTGTAGGGTGTAGGGTTTTACCGATTTTGAGGGGGTCAATTACCTAATTTTCAGGGAAAAAGTCCCTGAATTTTCCCCCCGATCACTCCCATATTTGCTACTTTTTGATTGACAAAAAGTCTAAAAGTCTTAGCCAACAAGGTTTTTAGATTTATTCAGCAAACCATATTTAGTAATTCTTTACTTTAAGTTAAGAAACTTATCTAAGGCTAGAACCATATTCGGCGGCCAACGGCGCACGCTTTTTACCCAGTCGAGGTCTTGATAGCGGGTATCCATGCCGACGGCGGCTACCCAATTGCTTTCCGCTTCTCCCTGTTGTCCTTGGGTCCATAAAACGGCGCTTAAGGCGGCTCTGACATCGGGGAACATGGGGTATTTGCGGGCAATATTCCGCATTTTTTGGACTGCTTCGGGATATCTGCCCAATTCGTACAGGGCCAGAGCCAGATTAGCTTGCGCCCAGGCAAAATTCGGGGCTAGTTGAGTGGCTTGGCGATAGTCTTTGACGGCGGCTTCCCAGTCCCCTAAACCGCCTTCGGCGTTGCCGCGATTGTTATAGGCAAAGGCATCATTGGGATCTAGTTCTAAAACTTTATTATAATCGGCGATCGCTTCTTGATATCTGCCTTCTCCCTCTAAAGCGGTGCCGCGATTGAGGTAGGGATCGGGGGCATCGGGGGCAATGGCGATCGCTTGGTTAAAATCAGCGATCGCATCCTCTAATTTATTGAGGCTGACTCTGGCATTGCCGCGATTACTCCAGACGGCGGGGTTAGTGGGGAATTTGGCGACTAATTCGGTCCAATAGTTTTCGGCCTGGGCGTAATCGCCTTTTTCTGTGGCTTCTAGGGCTTTTTCGGCGATAACTTCCCCTTCTCTAATCTGTTCTTCGCTAATAGTCGGGCTATCGGCATAAGCCGCTATGGGTAGGGCAAAAAAGAGCAATAGACTCAATACACAAGCGGTGATCCAACGCATAATTACTTCATAATTTGTTACTTAATCTTTTCTCAATCTACCCTACTTAGGTGAACTCTGCCCTAGATAGTCTTGATAGCCTAGTCGTTGAAGATTGCTTTGTTTTTCGAGGACGGAATCGGTGAGGGATTGACGATAGGCGATAACTTGCTCTAAAAGATCAGCATTACCAGTGGCGAGAATTTGAACCGCTAAAAGTCCGGCATTTTTGGCATTACCGATCGCCACCGTGGCCACGGGAATGCCTGCGGGCATCTGTACAATTGAATAGAGAGAGTCTAACCCTTGTAAAGTGCGCGTGACTACGGGAACTCCAATCACGGGTAAGGGGGTTAAAGATGCCACCATCCCGGGTAAATGGGCAGC
>NZ_JASJFG010000406.1:0-2772 GCF_030065375.1 Microcystis sp. M49636_WE2
GAATTAGCCATTAAAGCTTCCAGATTAATACTATCGGCTAATTGAAAACCACAGCTTTCCGTGCGAGTTAAACTGGCTAAAGTGCCACCCACAGCTAACACCTTGCCCAAATCTCTGGCCAGGGAACGGATATAAGTCCCCGATCCACAGTGAATATCTAGCTCTATCTGCGGAAATTCCCCCTCTAACCAGCCTAAAACCGTAATTTGGTCAATTTTGACCTGACGAGGCTCCACTGCGATTATTTCCCCTTTGCGAGCCAATTCGTAGAGACGGCGACCATCCTTGTGAATAGCACTATACATCGGCGGAATCTGGGCAATATTGCCAATAAATTCCGCTAAATGAGGCTTAACTGCCTCTAAAGTTAAATCGGCACAGGGACAAGTAGCGATCGCTTTTCCCGTAATATCATCGGTATCGGTGCTGAGTCCTAACTGGATTTTTGCCCGATAAGCCTTATTTTCAGGTAAATAGGGCAGTAATCGGGTAGCAGCCCCGACGGCGATCGGTAAAACTCCCGTAGCCATAGGATCTAAAGTTCCCCCATGGCCGACTCGTTTTGTCTTAAGAATTTTTCGGACTTTGGCCACACAATCATGAGAAGTCCAATCGGGGGGTTTATTGAGATTTAAAAAGCCAAACATTATAAATTATGAATTATGAATTATGAATTATGAATTATGAAGTGGGGTGGTGGGGTGATGGGGAGAATAGATAAAAGCAATCTCCTCAATTCTGAATACTGAATACTGAATACTGACGGCTGATATCTAAAAATCTGACGTATTAAGTAGGGAGGCGCAATTATTTATAGGATGGGTTAGCGGTAGCGTAACATAATCGGGCGTTGGGCTTCATGCTGAAAATAGTTAAAACCCTACACCCTACACCCCACACCCTGCCCCCACCGAAAACCTTTTTGCCGCAAACCCTACTTATATAATTGCATAACTTCGCTTAAAGGTAAACGGGAACGAACACCGATAGAAAGGTCAGAAAAATGACCAAGATCATAATGATCAACAGCAGCGCGAGCAATCATAGCGGCGTTATCGGTACAGAGTTTAAGCGGCGGAAAATAGACGGTTAAATGATGATTTTTGGCGGCAGTTTCCAGATGATTTCTTAAGGCACTATTAGCCGCCACTCCTCCCCCGATCGCAATAGTTTTTAAGCCATAATCTAAGGCACAATTGATTGTCCTACGGGTTAAACTTCTGGCTACCGTATCTTGAAAACTAGCGGCTATATCAGCTACAGGTAAATTATCTGGCTCGAATTTCTCTACTAAGCGCAAAACAGCAGTTTTTAAACCGCTAAAACTGGAATCGTAGGCATGAAAACCGCCGGTTGGTAAAGATATTTTACCCTCAGGCAAGGGAAAAGCTTGGGGATTACCATCTTTAGCCATGCGATCGATTATCGGACCACCAGGATAACTTAAGTTTAATAATCGTGCCACTTTATCAAAAGCTTCTCCGGCTGCATCATCTCTAGTGGTTCCTAATTGTTGATATTTACCGCAGGCCTGCACATGGATTAAACTGGTATGACCCCCGGAGACTAAAAGAGATAAAAAAGGAGGTTTAAGATTGGGTTCAGCGAGATAGGAAGCATAGATATGACCTTCGAGATGATGAATGCCGATAAAGGGTTTATCGTGGACAATAGCCAGGGTTTTGGCCGCCGTCATTCCCACCATTAAAGCACCTACTAAACCGGGGGCAACTGTGGCGGCTATTCCATCAATTTCTGACCAATTTAACCCCGTTTCTTGCCAAGCTTTTTCTAGACAAAAATTAATGGTTTCTAGGTGTTGTCGCGAGGCCATTTCCGGCACAACACCGCCATAGAGACGATGGAGATCAATTTGAGAAAAAACCACACTACTCAACACCTGGTTATTGTTAACAATAGCCACAGCAGTTTCATCGCAACTGGTTTCGATCGCTAAGATAATTGTCATGATTTAATCAGTAAATCGTCAGACACCCCCCTTATTAAGGGGGGATTAAGGGGGGATCCATCTTTAATTTAATTATAACCACTTACTTAATTTTGCTTAGGTACTTAATTAAAATTATAGTTCAACAATTTCCATAGCCACCACCGCCGGGGGTTTCAATAATAAAAATATCACCAAGGTTCATTTCTACAGTCGCAGTACCGGGCAATTCTTCGATAGTTCCATCGTTTCTTTCCACGGCATTACGTCCTATTTTACCAGCTTTTCCTCCCGCTAGTCCAAAGGGGGGAATCTGGCGATTACCCGATAAAATATTAGCAGTCATGGACTCTTGAAATTTAATTCTTCTAATCACACCATCACCTCCAGAATATTGTCCCCTGCCGCCACTATCGTGGCGAATGCTAAAACTTTCTACTAACACAGGATAGCGCATTTCTAATACTTCCGGATCGGTGAGACGGGAATTAGTCATCTGGGTTTGTACGGCAGCGGTTCCCGCAAAATTTGCCCCCGCACCAGAACCGCCGCAAATAGTCTCATAATATTGATATTCTTGATTGCCAAAAGTGAAATTATTCATCGTCCCTTGGCTGGCTGCTTGAATGCCTAAAGCGCCGTATAAAGCATTAACTATTGCCTGGGAAGTTTCTACATTTCCTGCTACTACGGCCGCTGGATAAACGGGATTAAGAAAACAGCCAGATGGGATAATTAAATGGAGGGGTTTGAAACAGCCAGCATTTAAAGGAATTGCCTCCTCCACAAGGGTACGAAAAACGTATAAAACCGCCGCTCTTGTC
>NZ_JASJFG010000703.1:0-2351 GCF_030065375.1 Microcystis sp. M49636_WE2
AGCATCAAGACGCTCTCCCGTCATTGCCAGACAGATTAAACCGCGAGCTTGCACTGCCATGAAGTTAATCAGATCGGGGGTGGCAAATTGGGCCGCACAGATTAGATCTCCTTCATTTTCGCGATTCTCATCATCAACTACTACAATAGCCCGTCCGGCTTTGATTTCCGCTAAGGCAGTATCGATAGAGTCAAAAGCGATCGAAGTGACAGTCACAGGCATTAAAACGATAGAACTATTTTCATTCTACAGGTTTGCTCGATCTGCTGAGGGTCAATTTCTGCCAGTTCCCTAGAAAGAAGTCTCCCGGTGAACCTGACGGCTGCCCGGGAGACTTTTAGCTATCTTAAGCTAGAAAATTAGTTCAAACTAGCGGGGGTGATGCTGGCAACTTTGCCACCGAGACGGTTGATCTGTTGCAGGGTGTTATTTAACTGTTCAAAGGGGACGATAATCGCTTTGCTACTGCGACGGACACGGGGATAACCCGGTTTGCTGATGGCGGCAATTTCCACGCGATAGAGCTTACCCACATCACCATAGGCCACACTACCACCAAGAGCTTTACTGGGGGTGTTGCGTTGACCGGAGGGACGATAGGCCCAACCATCGCTGCCACCGGAGGGACCGACTACTGCCGAAGCGCCGTTTTGGGCTAATTCCACCGCTAAACGGGAGGTTTTGCCGGCAATCTGAGAGCGATCGCTGTTGGCATAACCGCGATAGAGTTGGAACATCCGGGTAAATCCCACGGTTTTTTGACCGGGTTGGCTGGCAAAACCACGATAGTAGGGAACGATACTATCGCCGAAGTTTTCGGTATATTCGGCGGAATCGATGTAGGAGTCGATATCGGCCTCGAATCCTTTGTTTTCGTAGAGATCGAGGTGATAGACCACTTCCGACTCATCGTAGGGAGCGCGACCTAAAAGATGTTTGATATTAAGTTCGATGACGCGGGTTTGGAAGTTACCGTAGAAGAATTTGTTCTTATACAGTTCCGATTTGGCCACGGCGCGGACGAATTCCCGCACGGTGATCGAACCGTTGCAGAGTAAGGATTCGGCACTGGTAAGGCGCTCGGAACGCATGATATAGTCATTGCCTAGCACCTGACGATAGACAGCGCGAATAACCGCCTGTGCCTCGTCACGGGACCAATCGGGACGTAATTCCACGGGAGCAACCTCGCTAAAAGCGGTTGTCCCTAAACGGGAAGCTGAGGTAGTAATTGCCACTAAAGTTCTCCTACAAAAAAATGATCATTTTCTGATCGCTCAAAACTAGGGGAGGATCAGTTCGATTACCTAGCCACCTTGACGATGGATATAACAAGGTCTGGAAGAACAGGTGATTGCTAACCCTTTTGCTAACAACCTCCTGTCTTTCCAGACCAGCAGTTTTTTTGATCGGACTAGCTGAGAGCGTTGATAGCGTAGTCGATATAGGAGTTGGCTTCTACTGCGGGGTCGCCACTTAAACCATGGTTGGCTTTGATGTATTTGAGAGCTTCGATGTACCAGCTAGGAGACAGGTCGAAGGTGCGGTTGATTTCGTCAATACCAGCGATGAGGTACTCGTCCATCGGACCGGTTCCACCAGCAACTAAGCAGTAGGTCACCATGCGGAGGTAGTAACCGATGTCGCGAGCGCATTTCTCTTTACCGCGTTGGTCCGCCGCAAAGTTAGCCCCTTGCATTTGGGTGGTGTAGGGGTACTTGTTGTACACGGCTTGAGCGGCACCGGAGATCAAAGAACTAGCTTTTTCGGTTAAAGCTTTAGCGGCGGTGAGGCTGGCAGAAGCTTGACGAAAACGACCGAAAGCAACTTGGATTTCGGTGCTGCTTAAGAAACGACCTTGAGAATCAGCGGCTGCTACGGCTTCGGTAAGGGGGGTTTTCATTGTTTGGTATCTCCCAATAATCTTGCAATAAGTTTCCTACGGTTTAATTGAGACTAGCCCCAGGGACTAGGCGACAGCAGCGGCGGCGCGGTCGAAGTAGCTGGCAATTTCAGACATTAAAGCACTGCAATCGCCGGGGGTGACACCGTTGCGATCGTTAGCGATGGACAAAGCAGCTTCTTTCATTTTGCTTACGCCAGCAGCTACGGAAGCTCCAGGTACTCCTAAAGCTACATAGGTTTCGCGAAGACCATTTAAGCAACGATCATCGAGAACACTGCCGTCGCCAGCGAAGGTAGCGTAGGTGACATAGCGCAAGATGATTTCCATGTCGCGTAAGCAAGCGGCCATACGACGGCTGGTGTAGGCATTACCACCGGGGGTGATCAGTTGGGGCTGTTCAGCGAACAGGCTACGAGCGGCGTTGGCAACGATGGTGGAAGCGTTA
>NZ_JASJFG010000966.1:0-1721 GCF_030065375.1 Microcystis sp. M49636_WE2
CAATCAACCCACCTTAGAGCATTTGGTTCGGATTGCCTTTGAGCGGGGTTATTCGGACGTTCACCTCGGGGTTGGAGAACAACCCCGGATGCGGGATCGTGGCGAAATGATTATTCTCGACTATCCTGAAATTGACATCAACACTTTTTATAGTTGGTTACGCGAAATCCTCGGTGAAGAAGAAATCCTTCGCTTTAAAAAAGACCTAGAATTTGACGGTGCGACTCAGTACCAATTCGCTAGAGCGCGGATTAATATCTTTGAAAGTCTGCGCGGTCCGGGGATGGTTTTGCGTCTGATTCCCATGAAAATCCCCACGATGGAACAATTGGGCCTACCGATAGTGTTTCGGGATGTGTGTGATGTGCAGAAGGGATTGATTTTAATCACCGGTCCGACGGGTTCGGGGAAATCCACCACCCTAGCAGCCATGATCGATTACATCAATAAAGAACAAGCCAAACATATTATCACCATCGAAGACCCGATCGAATTTATCCATAAAAGTCGTCGCAGTTTGATCAAACAACGGGAAGTGGGAATACACACCCAAGAGTTCGATAATGCCCTAAAAGCCTGTTTGCGGGAAGACCCAGATATTATTCTGGTGGGGGAGATGCGGGACAAAGCCACCGTTAATACTGCCCTGAAAGCTGCCCAAACCGGTCACTTAGTCCTGGGAACCCTGCACACCAGCAGCTCTGTAAAAACCCTTGACCGGATTTTAACTCTTTATAGTGCCGAGGAACGGGAAGCCCTGCTGGTTGCGATCGCAGAATCTTTAGTTTGTATTATTTCCCAGGGTTTATGTCGCACCACCGACGGTAAACGGGCTGCTTTTTACGATATTCTCGTCAATACAGAGGCCGTCAAAGATTACATTCGCGGGGGCAAAAATGACGAAATTATCGAATTAATGAGAGACGGCGAATACCACGGCATGATTACCACTAATCAATCCCTGTTTAGCCTCTATCAAGAAGGACGGATTAGCGATGAGGTCGCCTTGGCCATGTCCCCGGTCCCCAATGAAATGGCCATGATGATGCGGGGTAGAATCTAGAAAAACCCTGAAGGAAATTCTTCAGGGATCAAGAGTTTAGTAGGCTAGAAAAATAGAAGCTCCTACTTATTCTCTAGGGGAACCCCTCAAGTGATCACTTCCACGATTGTGTTGCCCGATATTTTTAAAGGCATCGCCCTGTTTACCCCCGGGGGCGATCTAATTTACTGTATCGATCCTGATAAACAAACTCATTGGCATCTGAATCTCTGCGCTGCTCTCCAGTCCGCTTTAGGGTTGCCAGAACCCCCCCATTTTTTAGTTCCTAGTTTTACTGCTACCATCGATCGCTGGCGAGATCCCTACAGTCACCGTATTCATACTAGAGCCGAAGTCTATCCCCTTGTCCGTCGCTATCAGCCTTTATTAAATGCTATTTTCGCCACGGACGATCGAGCTTGGTTTACTGTACCCTGGCAGGAACAATCCTCTAATCCCACTATCTTAGAAACCTATCGTCAGCAGTTTCCCCAACTTTGGCAATCCCACGATCTGATTCTCCGTTATCAGGAGCGCCACCCAACCACTTCAGGGATTAATGCTGACTCTGACTATACCAATCCTAGTCCCAAGGGTTATGTTTTGCGGTTATTTGTCTCCGGCAATAATGCCAATACTAAACACACCCTAGAATCGATCCATCAGCTTCTAGAACGAG
>NZ_JASJFG010000108.1:0-1395 GCF_030065375.1 Microcystis sp. M49636_WE2
AAAGCTTTTGTACCAGTGATGGTTAGAGATTTAGGGATTACGGAGTGTCGCTTGTTTCCTGCGTTCCCAAAGTCAACGACTCAATTTAATGCTAACATAAAGTCGCCCTAAAGGGCGAGGTTTTCAACCCAAATTTTCGATAATACTTCATCAGTGACTCCGTTTTAGAGAGGCGATCGTGCAAATTACGCTCAAGGAAAGAATCGAATCCATACAGGTGGGGAGTATCTCGGCTCTGGCTTTCCTGGTTCCCTATCTGCTATTTTTAATTGTTGATCGACTATTGTTAGGGGAATCGCTCACACTAATTGGCGCTTTTGTCAAGATATCCGGGGCGATAATTAGCGGATTTCTCTTCGGTGTCACCTATCGTTATGTCGTCCGTAACGACGATAATCCCCATCTCAAAGATGGTACAGTGGCAGCTTTTGCCCTAGTCCGCGGCCTAGTTCCCCTACAATTATCCACAGACTTGATCGCTGACGCTTGGCAATTAAGTCTCTTTCTAGGAGAGAGCTTTATCTGTTTTTTATCCTGTCGTCTGCTCTTAGAGTTGACTAAGCTGCGCCAATAACCGATCATCTTTTTGGCTATCGGGAGTCAGGAGTCAGGAGATTATTTTTATTTATTCTCCCTGCTCCGGCACTCCCCATCTCCCTACCTCGCAATTCATAATTCATAATTGATAATTTATAATTACCACACCCTATGGCTATTTGTATTCCCGTTAATTTACCCGATCGCTCCTATAATATTCTGATCGAGAAGGGCAGTTTAGCTAATCTCGGTGGAGAAATGATCCGGTTAAGCTTAGGTAAAAAGGTTTTATTGGTTTCTAATCCCGAAATTTTTGACTATTACGGGCAAATAGCCGTTAATTCCCTAGAAAAAGCGGGCTTTGTTGTTTCTACTCATCTGATCCCCGCCGGAGAAAATTATAAAACCCTCGATGCGATCGCCCAAGTTTATGATAGCGCCCTCGCTCACCGGCTGGAACGTTCCTCGACTATGGTTGCCCTCGGTGGTGGTGTGATCGGCGATATGACGGGATTTGCGGCAGCCACATGGTTACGGGGCGTTAATTTTGTCCAAGTTCCCACCACCCTGTTAGCCATGGTAGATGCTTCCATCGGGGGTAAAACTGGTGTTAATCATCCCCAGGGCAAAAATCTGATCGGGGCGTTTTATCAACCGAAATTAGTTCTGATCGATCCTAGCGTGCTTAAAACTCTACCCGTGCGAGAATTTCGGGCTGGAATGGCAGAAGTGATTAAATACGGTGTAATTTGGGATGCTGAGTTATTTCAACAGTTAGAAGACTCGGACAATTTAGCTAGTTTTTCTCAGATCGATGGCGAGCTATTGCAAACAATTATTACAAAGTCTTGCCAAGCT
>NZ_JASJFG010000908.1:0-3128 GCF_030065375.1 Microcystis sp. M49636_WE2
ACTTCTTTCATGACTGACCGCAATCTTTCCTCGAATTCGCCTCGATATTTTGCCCCAGCGATTAAACTTCCCATATCGAGGGAAATTAACTGACGATTTTTCAAAGATTCGGGAACATCTCCGTTAACAATCCTTTGGGCCAATCCTTCCGCAATAGCGGTTTTTCCTACTCCCGGTTCACCGATTAAAACCGGGTTATTTTTCGACCGTCGCGAGAGGACTTGTACCACCCGTCGAATTTCTTCATCACGACCGATAACCGGGTCTAATTTGCCTTCTTTGGCCGCCGCTGTTAAATCCCGGCCATATTTATCTAAAGCTTCGTATTTTTCCTCTTGATTGGGTTCAGTAACCTTTTGAGTACCGCGAATTGCTTTGATAGCTAATTCTAAATCTTGGGGGTCAAGATTGAAAGTGCGTAAACATTTCCGGCCAACCCTTTCATCTTCGGCAAAACCGACGAGAAGATGTTCGACGGAGATAAATTTATCTTGCCAACTTTCCCTGGATGCTTCCGCTCGATCGAGCAGCAGATCCAGACCACGACCTAGGTATAATTGATCGACGATGGCCACTTTCGGCTGTCGGTTGGTGAAGACTTCTAGCTGTTGTTGCAGTCGCGGAATTTCTATATTAGCTTTTTGTAAAATCCGGGTGGCTAGACCGTTATTCTGCTCTAGGAGGGCAATAATAACGTGTTCCACCTCTAAGGTCTGGTTTTTGAAGCGTCGCGCAATTTCTTGCGATTTAACGATTGAATCCCAAGCTTGTTCGGTAAATTTATTCGAGTCTGTGGGTTGCATTCTGCACCAATGAGGAAAGCCAGTGTCAGAGGTATAGTATAGCAAGGAGTCTCGATCGATCACAAAGTTCTAGGATCGACAAAAGCTCTGACTTGAAAGAGGGTGTAGGGTGTGGGGTGTAGGGTGTAGGGTGTGGGGTGTGGGGTGTAGGGTGTAGGGTGTAGGGTGTAGGGTGTGGGGTGTGGGGAGAATAAATAAAAAAGTCTCCTATCTCCTATCTCCTGACTTGAAAATACAAGCTGAAATAAGGCAAATTCGTCAATCATACTAAATCCGTTGAGTATAGGCTACATATCAGGAGAGGCACTCCTGCGAGTGAAGTGACTCTCAAATTATTACAGATGCGTCAGCGGCTGCGTGTAAGCATCCCACCGAAAAACTAATGCGCGGGGGGTTTGGGGGGTAGAACCCCCCAAAAGCTTGGATTGAGTAATCAGATCTGAAGTAATACGGCCATCCGTTGAGTCTAGGCCACATATCAGGAAAGAAACTCCTGCAAAAGGGGGAATAAATAATCAGTTTTTAATAACCGGATTTAGGATCAGAATATTTTCATGCTTGACGGTGAAAATTTTTTCATCGGGTCTGACTTATTTATCGCTATTACCCAATTGGGTTAAAGCAGTCCCGGTGAGGCGACAAATTTGCCACTCTTTGAAGGCCTTAGCCCCCATTTTTCCATAAAAATCGATCGCTAGTTGATTCCACTCTAAGACAGTCCATTCTAAAAGTCCTGCATCCCTAGCGACGGCAATTTTAGCCACAGCCATTAGTAAAGCTTTCCCGATACCTTGACTGCGATAATCGGGTAAAACGAAGATATCTTCCAGATAAATCCCCGGTTTAGTTATAAAGGTAGAATAGTTAGCAAAAAATAGGGCAAAACCGACTATTTTACCCTCTACTTCCGCCACCAATGCTTCGATGTAGGGTTTTTCCCCGAATAAATGCTCCCCTAAAGCTTGACTATTTCCTGTCATTAAATGGCTGAGTTCTTGATAGGCTGCTAAGGCAACAATTAAGTCAAAAATAGCCTTGACATCGGTAGCAACGGCAGCACGGATGGAATAATTCATGATTGCTAGTCAAATCTTGATTTTAATGCTGATGATGTTTATGGGGAGATTCAGCAGGGGGAGAATTAAGATTGGAAAAATGGCCGTTATTTAATCCCATCCCAACGCTACCAATACTGAAAAGTCCCATGGAAACAAAACCGGCCGCAATTGTCCCCATGGCCACGGTTCCAATGGAAACTACTCCCATAGGAACAATACCGATGGAAATAACGCCCATGGGAACAATGCCAATAGAAATTATACCAGTGGGGGCAATACCGATCGACAACCATTTTCGCCCAGAATTACCACAACTATTCTCTTTTTCTTGACCTAGATTGGAATCCATGCTTTTAATCCCGAAGATGCTTTGAGCCTTCCCATCCTAGGTTAGGGGTAGAATTCTTGTCAAAAGACCAGTAGTCAAAATGAAAGTTAATTTTTTATAAAAACTATTGACTTTTCATCTCAGTTATGTATTGGCGGGATACCAGCCATATCGAGAATTTTCGGGACTAAATCCTCTCGTTTAATCGCCATGATGTGGACACCTTGACATAACTGCTGGGCTAATTTTATTTGTTCGGCGGCGATTTTGATGCCTTCTTCGAGGGGATGGGGTGCGTCGGCGAGTCTTTGAATGATCTGGTCGGGAATTTGTACCCCCGGCACATTTTTATTTAAAAATACGGCGTTTTTAGCTGATTTTAACAGAAAAATCCCGGCTAGAATCGGTTTATCGGCCAGCGAGGCCACCTGCTGCATGAACTTATCAAGACAATCGAAATCCGTAACTAATTGACTTTGAAAAAACTGCGCTCCTGCTTCGATTTTACGCTCAAAACGGCTTTGAAGACCAGACCAACTTTTTGACTGCACATCGACGGCAGCCCCAGCAAAAAGTTCTAGGCGTCCATCGGGTAAAGATTTATCGTTAAAGTCAAAACCTTTATTTAATTTATCGATTAATTTTAACAAACGTACCGATTCTAGGTCAAAAACTGCCCTAGCTTTGGGGTGATCTCCTGCTTTGACGGGATCTCCAGTTAAAGCTAGTATATTTCTCAATCCCAAAGCATGAGCGCCCATGAGATCTGCTTGTAATCCGATCACATTGCGATCGCGGCAGGCTATTTGACAGATGGGTTCGATGTCGTGTTGATAGAGAATAGCGGAGGCAGCCAGAGAGGACATTCGCACTACGGCGCGACTGCCATCGGTAATATTAGCCGCATGAACGCGATTTTTTAGCCAGAGGGCCATTTCT
>NZ_JASJFG010000531.1:0-2169 GCF_030065375.1 Microcystis sp. M49636_WE2
ACTGATTGGGGCGAGTTTATTCTTTATGGTCGGTTGTACCTACGATCGCACCCATACCCTGATGTTAGACGAGATGGGCGGTGTCGGCAAGAAAATGAAGAAAGTTTTTGCCATGTGGACCACCTGTTCCCTCGCTTCCCTCGCTTTGCCCGGGATGAGCGGTTTTGTGGCGGAATTAATGGTATTTATCGGTTTTGCCACCAGTGATGCCTATAGTCCCACTTTCCGCGTTATTATCGTCTTTTTAGCAGCTATCGGTGTCATTCTCACCCCGATTTATCTCTTGTCCATGTTGCGAGAAATTCTCTACGGGCCGGAAAATAAGGAATTAGAAGAACACCATGCCCTAGTGGACGCGGAACCCCGGGAAGTCTTTATCATCGCTTCTCTATTAGTGCCAATTATCGGTATTGGACTCTATCCCAAAGTGGCTACGACGATTTACGATGCTACTACCAATAAATTAACCGCCCTAGCGCGTAATTCTGTCCCCAGTTTAGTGCAACAGGCAAAGGCAAAAACCCCCAGTTTCTCCCTTTATTCCCTAAAAGCCCCCGAAATCTAAGGATTTATCAGTTATCAGTTACCAGTTACCAGTTATCAGATTTGAGTTTTAAGTGAGCAGTATTAAATCCCACTTTCCGCACTTCTTAACATTCAATTGATAATTTTTACTAATATTAAATCCGGTTATTAAAGAATGATTATTTATTCTCCCTTTTGCCTTTTGCCTCTCCTCATAACTAGCCTGTACTCAATGGATTTAGTATTATTATACTTTTAATTGATTGTGTGATTATTTTAATGCGATCGCTACTGAGTACAGCCTGGAGAATTATTAGAATTAGTCCCCACTGGAGCAATCGCGCCCAAAGAAGATTAGGCGGTCGCAACGCGCTCGCTACGCGAGACCGCAACATGGCAAAATATAGGAGTTTAGCTCATGTCTAACGAAACCGTGACTTATTCCCTAGAAGCTGTTCTAACAAGGATTGAGGGAAAAATAGACTCTCTACAAAGGGATGTTAACAAGCTAGAAATAGGACAATCAGAGTTAAAAGGGGAGATTAAAGCCTTAGGCTTTAAGGTTGAGGGCATCGATAAAAGATTAGAAAAAGTAGAAAATGAACAATCTGTTTTAGTTAAGTCTATTTCTGACTTACAGGGATTTCGGGGGTTAATTTTACCTCTGATTGTTGGGGGAATTAGTGCCGGTATCGGGGCAATAATCACCGTCAGCATCAGATTTTCTCTACTCAGTGGCAACCCATAAATAAGGCGATTGCAACATAGCAAAATATAGGAGTTTAGCTCATGTCTAACGAAACCGTGACTTATTCCCTAGAAGCTGTTCTGACAAGGATTGAGGGGAAAATAGACTCTCTACAAAGAGATGTTAATCAAAAATTCGACAAAATTGATGAACGATTAACCAAAGTAGAAACAGGACAATCGGAGTTAAAAGGGGAAATTAAAGCCTTAGGCTTTAAGATTGAGGGCATCGATAAAAGATTAGAAAAAGTAGAAAATGAACAATCTGTTTTAGTTAAGTCTGTTTCTGACTTACAGGGATTTCGGGGGTTAATTTTACCTCTAATTGTTGGGGGAATTAGTGCCGGTATCGGGGCAATAATCACCGTCAGTATCAGATTTTCTCTGCTCGCTGGCAAACCCTAAATAAGGCGATTATAACATAGCAAAATATAGGAGTTTAGCTCATGTCTAACGAAACCGTGACTTATTCCCTAGAAGCTGTTCTAACAAGGATTGAGGGGAAAATAGACTCTCTACAAAGGGATGTTAACAAGCTAGAGATAGGACAATCGGAGTTAAAAGGGGAGATTAAAGCCCTAGATGAGCGACTAACCACAGAAATTAAAGGATTAACTGCAAGAGTCGCTAATCAGGAATTTACCAATCGAGGGATTCTAATCGCTTTGGTTGTTGCCATTTTAGGAGGGGCAGCCAAACTTTTTGGTTTTCTTCCCAATCCCTAACAGATATCTAATTAGGAAGTTGCCGTTTTCTTGGCTCTTCTAGGTTCTGTGTGATAAGTTTAATTGACATAGGATCGATCGATCTTTGTGTCCTTTGTGTCTTTGTGGTTCGTTCCACCCCCTCGCTAGGAGAAATGTATCTTAGAATACATTTTACCCACCAAAGCTGGGA
>NZ_JASJFG010000018.1:0-1410 GCF_030065375.1 Microcystis sp. M49636_WE2
CCCCTAAATCCACTAACATTTGAGCGTTAGTAGCTGCCGCTAAAACTAAATCTAGGGCCGCGAGAGGATTAGCAAAAGTGGCAGTAGCGGCTATCCATTGGTATTGTTCGATAACAGGTAAAGCCTTTTTGCGTCGGGATTGATTGAGTAATTGTTTGGTTTCCTTGGCTAATTCTAGCGCTTGTCTCCAGATAGTTCCCAGAACTAATTCGGACTTTTCTTGTTCGATAATTTTTCGGAGATGATTATCTAAAGGATCGATAACTACCGTTTGAGGTTCCGTCCATTCCTTGATTTCTCCATTGCTTTGATGTTGACGAACTTTTAGGGGTTCAGGGGCAGCGGCTATGGCTAAAATATGATGAGCGGGAATAGTTTCTTTTAGTCTTTGTTTCAGGGAAAGGAGTATTTCTTCTCTGGTTTCGGCGGGTAAACGATCCTGTTTATTCAGTAACAGAATAACACGCTGGTGCATTCGATCGAATTGCTGGAGGATTTGCCATTCGGAATCGGTTAAATCCCCATTGATAAGATACAAAACTAAGTCGGCTGCTAGGGACTTTTGCTGGTTAGCGGTGCAGTCGAGAGTCAGAAGGGGTTCCGTTTCCAGAAAAGCGATAGATTCTCCAAAGTTGCCGGTTTCTAGTAGTTTTTTTAAGGCAGTTTTACCAGTTTTTCTAGCACCGGTAATGGCAATTTTCAGGTCTTGGCGACTAAATTCTTGGTTTAATTGGGTTAAAGTGGTTTTGAGTGGGGTTAAGTCTTGATGGGGGTCTTCTTTGGCCAGATAATTAATTATCTTCTCGGCCTTGGTAATCGCTTGTTTAACCTTTTCTAGACTCAGGGGAGTGGGAGGGGAAAAATCGATTTTCGCGTTGGGTTTTTGCCAGAACCAGATACCAGCGCCAAGAGCAAACGCACCTAAAATACCCCAGGAACCGACTTCGCTCACTGTACTATTGAGAGTTTCCCCCAGGGTGAAAGCGATGGTAATGCCTATCCCCGTCACTAAAATCGGTTTACCCAATCTTACCGTCATTTTCCTCATCCTCGCCAACTGCTGTGATTATTCTAGCTTTTTTGTGCTGGATTTCATCCCAAACTCAACTTTTTAGCCGACAATTCCCCTGGTTCGTCCCGGCCGCTCTTGCCTAAAAGGCCCTAGATATGTCATAATGATCGATTGCGTGTAAATTTACCCGATCCCCTGTTGTTATGGCTAGTAAAAAAGGCGTTCGCCTGATCATCACTGTAGAATGCACGGAATGCCGCAGTAATCCCGATAAGCGTACCCCCGGCGTTTCTCGCTACACCACCAGCAAAAACCGTCGCAATACCACCGGCAGACTGGAAATCAAGAAATACTGTCCCCACTGCAATAAGCACACCGTCCACAAGGAAATTAAGTAA